>JAWADS010000001.1:0-94109 GCA_038998625.1 Candidatus Aenigmatarchaeota archaeon
CATCTTTTTGTAGAATTCCTAAATCAGAGGCAAAAAATCCTAGCTTAATTCTTGAGTAAAATTTCAAAATTCCTTGAATGATAAAAGGAAGCATAGTTATTACAGCAGCCTTTTCCATATTTCCAATTATTGCTCCTACTCCAACTGTTGCACCTAAAGCATAAGTTAAACTATCTCCAGCAAGAATTTTGGCTGGATAAAAGTTGTATTTTGCCAATCCTAACAATGAACCAAAGGTAGAAAAAAAGAGTATAGAAGCTATTAAGTTTTCATGCAGATAAGCGTATAGGCCCAGAGAAAGAGTGTAAACTAAGGCCATACCAACTTCTAAAAAATTATATCCCCCCAACATATTTACCATGTTGGCAGCCCCTACGATGCCAATAGGAATTATTAATAAAGGATAAAATAAGCCAAAATTTATGCTTCCTATAAAAGGTAAAGACATAGTGGTATCACCAGCCATTATAACCATTAATGGTATAGCTGCCGGCAAAGTTAACAAAGGCTTTTGCCAATTTTTAAGCCCTCTTTTTCCTTCAATATAGCCTCTCATTTTAACTTGTTTTGAATTTAAATCATCAATAAATCCTGAAAACATGATCAATAAAATGCTAGTTAAGCTCGCAAAAATATAGAGTAAATCTTTATAATTATTGTAAACAAAGACTTGAATGAAAATATAAAAAAACAAACCAAAAGCAACTCCTATAACCAAAGGAACGCCTGCCGAATAAGGAATTAATGGTTTATTTTTTTTGTGTACATCAGTTGTAACTAATCCAATAAATCTAAAGTATCTAATGGCGTAAGGAGTAATAAAAAATGTTGCGATAAACGAAATGAGAGCAACTTTAATAATCATTTTTAATCCTCATATTTTATTTCATAAAGTATGTTTCCACTGCAAATTCTTTGTTGAAGGCATTGCTGTAATGGAGCACCATCTTCGTAAATTATAGCAAAATTGTTTTTATTATTTTCTAGCATTTCAATAAATTTGATAGGATAATTATCTGCATAGCCACGGTTTTCAAAATCTATACTACTTTTTTGTATGAAAAGATAATCAATTTTGTTCTCCTTCAAAACTTTTAATGTGTAGTTAACATCATAACTTAATAAAACATCTGGAATGTTAGATGCTATATTTCTCTTACAAGAATGAGCTGCATTGTGGCCCCATATGGTATATATAGTGGCATCTTTTGGTAAAATTTTATCAATTTTTTTGCAAGATTCGACAAAATCTTTCCAAGCAAATTTAATTTGAGACAAAACAGCAGTTCTTTCCATAATACCGATAAAAATAAAATATAAAATAAGAATAGTTACTAGGATGGGAAGATATTTGTTAAAGGTTTTGATTTTCTTATAAAATTCTGAATAAAAGAGGGAGGCAACAATTGCAAAAAGTGGCGACCAAATTAATGTATATCTTGCTGTATCTTCTGCCCTTTGTGATACCCTCGGGAAAATCGCAATTAATAAAATTAAAAAAATCAAAAATATTAAAAATTCTTTCGCTCTTTTTAAATACATCAATATAAAACCTATAGAAAAAGGTAAAGCAATGAGCCAAGGATTTCCATAAGCAAAGTTAATATAATCTAGTAATCCAAAAGAAAAAACAGTTTGTTCTGTGCCAACTGGTATAGCTTGCCCTGTGAATTGATATTTTTCATCAAATTTATCTAGTCTGCAATCTGTTGTGTTAAAAAGATGAAAATAAGGTATTGTTGTACAGATTGGTGTACCATAGAGACCTAGGTTTCTGATAATAAATCCGAAAGGAATTAAAATTAAAATAATTAAGCTGGGAAAGAGCTTTTTTATTAAATTAAGATTTTTTTCTTTCAAAAATTTTAGTCCAGAATGAATAATAAACAGAGCATAAAGCGATAAGGCAACTTGATTAGTAAGTAGAGCTAAAGAAGCAAAGAGGGCGAATAAAATTAAGAATTTTTTATTTTCTTCTTTAATATAAATCAAAAATGAGAGAAGGCTAAGTGTTGAAAATAGCAAAAGTAAAGCAGCATAGTAGAAAAAAATGGTATATGTTATGACAGAAGGGAAGGCTACAACCAACAAAGAAGCAATTAAAGCTGCATTTTCATCGTATAGTCTTTTTATAAAGACGAATACAGCTATCCCTAAGAAAAAAGTTATAAGGGGAGTTAAAATTTTTGGTATTATGTCGCTTATGCCAAAGATATAATAAAATGAAGCTAATAACAAATTCCATAAGGGAGGCCTATAAAAACCTTCTCTTATTAACGCTGTTCCTTCAAAAGGAACATATTTAGGATATTCTTCATGGGAAGCCATCCATTCAGATAAAGTTACATGGAATGCTTCATCACCAAAAACAATAGGATTTGGAAAAGTTGCTTGTAAGTTAAAATAGAAAAAAACGAATAGAATAACCAAAGTTATTAGAGTTATAGGCGATTTTATTTCTAATGTTATCTCCTTTTTTCCACCTTCCAATAAACCACCAATTTTTTATAATTTTATTTTAATCTTGTGATTATTAATTTAAACTAAAAAGAATAAAAAAGAAAGTTATTAAGAGCATGATGAAATGATGCATGTTGATATAATTTTTGATTTGATTAAGAAGAATTTCCACTTGATACTTTTAGGTTTAATTATTTATGTTGCAGTTTACCTCAGATGGTCCACATCAAATTTTGATATAATTTTTGATTATGATCCTTGGTGGTTTTATAGACATGCCAAAACTTTGTTAGAAAATAATTTTGTTCCGCCAAAATGGGATTTGTTAAGCTATTATCCTCCTGGTAGACCAGTTGATTATCAGCTTGGTTGGAGCTATACAATAGCTACTGCATATGTTTTGGTTAAAGATTTTTTTGATATACCATTTATTAAATTTGCTGGGCTATTTGTCGCAATTTTTTCAGGACTTTCGGCAATTCCAGCTTACCTTGTTGGTAGATTAATCACAAATAAATGGGGCGGCCTAGCAACAGCTTTTTTTGCAACTATAACACCAACTTTTCTAAGCGTATCAATGGCCGGATATCCTGATAGTGATGTTGTTTATGTTTTTTATACTTTTTTAACAGTTTTTGCAACTTTATATGCAATTCAATCTTATAAGGGAATAAAAAATAAGAAAACATGGTTTAGTATAGCCTTTGCCGTTTTTACATATTGGTTGTTTGCTTTCAATTGGAACACTAGTTGGTATATTTATTTTATATTTTTAAGTTTTATACCTATTTTAATTGTTTTCAAAATTTTCGAGTTTATAATTTCTAAAAAAGAAAAATTAGATTTCAAATTAATATTAAAAGGCGTTAAAAATATAATATTACCAATTTTATTGATAGGTATACTAGGAGAAATTTTTACAATTTTAACCTGGCAATGGCCATTTAATACAATTCCCCCCCATCAGCAATTTTTGAATGGATTTAATTTCTTAACAGGTAGAGCTTTAATTGTAAATATTTCTGTCGCTGAATTACAACCTATTAAAAATGTATTTGATCCTCAAGAATTTAGAGATATAGTTTCTCGTGTTGGGATATATCCGATAATTTTTGGCTTTGGAACTCCTTGGCTTCCTCTACCAATTTCTGTTCTACTTCTTCTTTTTCTTAAGTGGAGATACAAAAAAGATGTTCATATCGCGGAATACTTTGCCATAATATGGCTTTTAATTTCCCTTTGGCTTATTAGCAGGGGAATAAGATTTTCATTGCTATTTTCCATCTCAGTGGCAACAGCTGCAGGTTTTATCATTAGTAATTTAATTGATTTCGCTCGAAATAGAAAAGATGTTTTGATAGAATCAATGATTTTCGGATTTATAATTTTTGCTCTATTTTGGCATTTTTCTGAAAATCTAAAATTCTCCTCAAATATTCGAGGTTTAGATATAGGTCAAAATTGGAAGGCAGCATTAGATTGGCTGAAAGCAAATTCAGATAAAGATACATTAGTCATGACATGGTGGGATCCTGGCCATATCATAACTGGATATACTGGACTAAAGGTTCATGCTGATGGGGCGCATTGTGGTCCAGATTCTTGTATCCCTTACAATCATAATATACGTATACAAGATATGGGAAGAATTTTCTCTACTAATAGTGAAGAGGAAGCGCTTAATATTATAAGAAAATATACTTCTTTAACTAAGGAACAATGCCAAGAAGTTAGAAATAAATTTGATGGTTTAATGCCAGAAAATGCGTGCGATCCCGTTAAAAAAGTATATTTAATTGCAAGTAACGATTTGATTGGTAAATATTATTGGTTAAGTTATTTTGGCAGTGGTGGTCAAGGTAGGAATTATGTAAATTGTTTCCTTTCTCAAGAAGCATCTCAAAGAGTTGGTACCATAACTTATTCTTGTGCTGCAGGCTTTCAAATGGAAGTGAGTGTTTTACAAACAAATCAAACTTTATATTTTGTAATGAACGCACCACAGATTGGTATAAGAAATACAATAATTAGGGATGCCATATTTACCCAACAAAATCAGCTAATTGTTTTAAGGCAAAATAACATAACTCAGAATATTATAGATGGCCTTTTTTATATTGATCCTAGTTTTCAATATGCTTTATTTATGGAAGCTTCTGTAAGGGATGCGTTATTTACGAATATGTTTTTCTTTGATGGCAAAGGAGTTCAAGAATTAAACATCCCGCGATTAGAAAAATTTAATTTGGTTTTTAAAAATCCTGAAATAAGGATTTATGAAGTAAGTTTTATTTAATAAAAATTTAAACTTTAATCTTTATATTCTGAAGTATGTTTCCTATTTCTATAATAGGATGCGGTTATGTAGGCTATAATTTAGGGAGGGCATTAAAGATTATAGGTTATCCTACAATTTTTTATGATGTGGATGAAAAACGTTTAAGGTTTCTTGAAAAAGAAAATTTTAATGTGACAAAAGATTTGAACAGTGCTATACAAGATTCCGAATTATCCTTCATATGTGTTCCGACTCCTTTAACACAAGAAAAATATAAAAATTATAGAAGGTTTGATACAAGCATAGTAAAGAATGTTTGTCGCGACATCTATAATTATGCTTTAAAAAAATCTAAACATACCATAGTTATAAAAAGCACAATTCCACCAAAAACAGTTGACAAAATCCTCAGTGATATAGAGAAAAATGAAAAAATCTATGAGAATATCGAGATTTTAGTAAATCCAGAATTCTTAACAGAAATTTCAGAATCTTGGGATGAAAGTTTTGAGTATAAAAAAGATATTTTTACAGAAGATAGATATGTGATAGGAACCAATAATCCTAAATCAGACGGTACTCAAAAACTGATACAAATTTATAGGCATTTCAACGAAGTATCTTTACAACTTTATAATAAAAAAAATTCAATAGAATTAGTTAGTATAGATGAAGCTTGTTGGATTAAATTGTTATCTAATGCCATCCTTGCAACAAAAATTTCTGCCTTTAATTCAGTTTATGAATTGGCTAAGAATTTAAATATAGATCCACATAATACGGCTAGAATTGTAGGTATGGATAGCAGAATAGGTATGTATGGCACTATCCACGGAAAAGCATTTGGAGGCAAGTGTTTGCCTAAGGATTTAGAAGGGTTTTTAGGATTTCTTGAGGAACACGCCTCTGTTCCTGAATTTCTTAAAATTGTTTTTCAAATTAATGAATATTTTAAATCAAAATATGGTGTAAGGGAATGATTGATACAACTGTAATAACTGCAGCTGGCTTAGGTACAAGATTATCACCAGCTACAAAAGATAAACCTAAAGAAATGTTGCCAATATTAGTTTATAATAATAAAAATCCATTTTTAGTACCTTTGGTTCAACTTATATTTGAAAAACTTTATGAAAGTGGAATAAGAAATTTTTATTTTGTTGTCGGAAGAGGTAAAAGAGCCATTCAAGATCATTTTTCTATCAATTATGATTATATCGATTTGCTAAGAAAAAAAAGAAGATTAGATGAAAGTGATTATATTGAAAGTTTTTATGAAAAAATTAAAAAATCTAACATAGTTTGGATTAATCAATCTGAGCAAAGAGGATTTGGCGATGCTGTTTATCAGTGTAGAAATTTAATAAATAAAGATTTTTTAGTTAACGCTGGCGATACTTTGATAATTTCTAAACATGGTAAAATTTATAAAAAACTTTTTGATTTTCATCAAAAAACATGTTCTGATGCAACTATTTTAGCTTTAAGGTCAAAAACCCCAGAAAAGTACGGCGTTATAATGCCTGTCGGCAATAGAGTAAAATATATCGTGGAGAAGCCTAAAAAACCACAATCAAACATTGTTGCAAGTGGTGTATATCTTTTTAATCCAATTATTTTTAAAGCTATCGAGCATGTCGAGGAAGATTCTAATAATGAAATACAACTTACAGATGCTATATCGAAGTTAATTGAATGGGAAATGGAAGTTAACTTTTTAATGATGTCAAAAAATGATATTAGAATAGATATTGGTACCCCAGAAGATTTTTCTTCCGCATTAAGCAAAAGGCTTAGATTATGAAAGTTCTAATAACAGGTGGTAATGGTTTTATTGGAAGTCATTTATCAGATTTTCTTTTTAATTTAGGTTATGAGCTAACTCTTTTTGATCTGAATTTCAATAGAAATACTAATCATTTAAATGTAAATAAGGTTGTGGGTGATATCAGAAAGTTTAAAGATTTAAAAAGAGTTGTGAAAGGACAAGATGTTATTATCCATCTTGCTGCAGTTTCGAGGGTGAAGTGGGGAGAAGAAAATCCAATAAAATGTATTAATGTTAATGTTTATGGTACTTTAAATTTACTTAATACAATTGCTAAGGTAAATCCAAATGCTTTTTTAATCTTTGGCTCTAGTCGTGAAGTTTATGGAGATCCGCTAAAACTACCGGTTGTAGAAAATCATCCAAAAAACCCAAAATCTATTTATGGTATGACAAAATTAATGGGTGAAAATTTGATTAAGATTTTTAATAAAAAATACGGATTGAATTATTTTATTGTTAGATTTTCAAATGTCTATGGAAGCGAAAGAGATCATTTAGACAGAGTTATACCTAAATTTATTTTAAATGCTCTTTCAGGAAAAGACTTAGAAGTTTATGGTAATGGTGTATTTGATTTTACTTATATTGATGATGTTATTGGTGCTTTAAAAACAATAATTAAAAAAACACAGAATGATGATATTGTTAATGATGAAATTCATATTACAACAGGAAGAGGAACTTCTCTTTTGGAGCTCGCAAAAAAAATTATTAAAATGTGTCATAGCGAATCAGAAATAAAAAAATTTAAGGCCGAAGATTTTTATGTAAGTAATTTTGTGGGCGATTATTCTAAGGCAAAAAAATTATTAAATTATAAACCTAGAGTTTTTTTAAATCATGGATTAAAGATTTTAAAAAATAGATTAAAGAAGGTTCTTTATGAAGAAGATACTCGATTTGGGATGTGGAAGAAATAAGTATAAAACTAATGAAGCTGCTATAGTAGTAGGTTTAGATAAATATCCTTTCGAAGGCGTTGACATAGTTCATGATTTAGAAAAAACACCATTACCTTTTAACGATAATGAGTTTGATGAAATTATAGCTTCACATATTCTTGAACATATACAAAATTTTATTCCTTTAATGGAAGAGTTGCATAGAATTTTAAAACCTAGCGGTATATTGCACATATATGTCCCTCATGCAAGCGATTTGGGTGCCTTTGGTCACATAGATCATAAAAGATTTTTTACTATAAGGACTTTTTCTCATTTTACTGAAAATAATCCTGAAAATCAATATTCAAAGGCTAGATTTAAGATTTTAAAAGTTAAGTTGAATTTTATTGCAAGAACTTCTACTTCAAATAAATTTTTGAATTTTGTTTTTAATCCTATTTTGAATTTTAATCATAGATTTTATGAAAAGTTCTTATTTAAACTAATACCTGCGGGAGAAATTTATGTTCAAATGCAACCTATAAAATAGGTTTTGTTATATGATTAAAGTTTCAGTTATTATATGTACAAGAAATAGACTAGACGAATTAAAAAAATCATTACAACGTGTTTTAAATCAAAAGTTTAAAAATTATGAAGTAATTGTTGTGGATAATGCAAGTACAGATGTTAGTATTAAAGACTATGTTCAAAAAATGTCCAAAATATCAAAAAAGCTAAAGTACATATCAGCTCCAAAAAAACCAAATTTGCCATATGCTAGAAATGTTGGTTTAAAGTATGCTAAAGGTGAAATAATAGCATTCATTGATGATGATTCTTTTGTTAGTAAGAATTGGATAAAAGAGGTTGTCAATTGTTTTAAGGATGAAAGTGTTGGAGCAGCTGGAGGAAGAGTAGTTATTCCAAGAAATTCTAATTTATTTGAAAATGAATATTTGAAAAGCAAAGGATTGAAAAGATTTTTTTATGAAATGTTTGCTTTATTTATAGACTATTATGGTAAACCAGGTTCAATCAAAAATTCTGGTCAAGTAGTCGCTTTCTTTGATTATAAAAAATTTATTTATATCGATCACGTATGGGGATGTAACATGTTTTTTAGAAAAGATGCTTTAGAACGCGCTGGTGGATTTGACGAAGCATATGAAAATTATCCATTAAGAGAAGATACAGATATGTGTGTTAGAATAAAAAAATTAGGTTATAAAATTCTTTTTAACCCTAAAGCTAAAGTTTTTCACAAATTATCAAGAAAAGAAGTATTTCCTAGAATGAATTTTTATTATAGAAATAAACATCACATTTATTTTGTTTTTAAAAATAAACTGATAAAAGGTTTCTCAGGTTGGATAAAGTTTATATTACAGCAAATTTCAGAAGTTTTATTTTACTTTTTATATTCAATGATTAAAAATAAACCTAGTATTTTGATTGATTCTTTTAAAGGAAAAATTGATGGTTTTAGAACAATAAAATACTTATAATAAGTAAAAAAATTTAATTTTAATTATGACATTCCCCTTAGCACCTTTTGAGAGAATATTAAAAAAAGCTGGAGCAAAAAGAGTTTCTAAAGCTGCAATGGAAGAATTCGCTAAAGTTATGGAAGATAAGTTGCTTCAAGTAGCAACAGAAGCTGTTACTCTAGCGAAGCATGCCGGCAGGAAAACTATTCTAGGGGAAGATATAAGACTAGCTAAAAAGAAATTTGTTTAAACTATAATCAGTTAAGTTTAAATTTTGTTTTTGTTAAAGAATAAAGTGTCTTTAGAAGAAATTGTTGCTGAAATTGAGTTAAAATCGAATTTGTCTAAAGAAGAAATTTTAGATAAAATTAATAAAAAATACGAGGAACTTTCTGGATTAATTACAAAAGAAGGTGCTGCTTATATAGTTGCTAGGGAGCTTAATGTTGATTTAGCTGTTGAGAAAAAAAGGAGATTGCAAGCGAAAAACATTTTTCCAGGGATGAAAAACATAAATTTTGTCGGTAGAGTTTTCAAGATTTCTCCTATAAATGAATTTTTAAGACAAGGTGGAAGTAAAGGTAAAGTATGCAATCTTTTTATTGGGGACGAAACCGGATTTGTCAAGCTACCATTATGGAATGATCAAGTAAAAATTTTAGAGGATAGGCTAATTCAAGTAGGGGATTTGATTCAAATAACCAATGGAATAGCTAGGGAAAATGTTTATGGTGATTTAGAAATTGTTCTAGGAAGATTTGGTCATATACATGCTATAGAAAATTCCGAAGAATTTCCTTCAGCTGAAGAGCTTAATAACAAGTTTTTTTCCATTCCAAATAAAAGAATTTTTATAAAAGATGTTAAAGAGGGCTATAATTTAATTATCGGAACTATTGTTCATCTATTCAAAAGCAAGTTTATTTTTGAGGTTTGTTCGATATGTGGTTCGCCTTTATCTAAAAAGAGATGCTCAGTTCATGGCGGTGCGGAGGCAAATCAAGCTTTAATGATTTCAGGAATAATAGACGATGGCACAGAAAACTTAAGATTTGTTTTGTTCAGGGAATTGGCTGAGAAATTGCTGGGATCGAAGGTAACAGAATTTTTGGAAATAGAAGAGGGCAAGCGATATGAATTTGTAAAAGGTAAAATATTAGGAAAGGAAGTAGAATTTCTTGGTAGGGTTAAAAAATCCAATATAACGAATGATTGGGAAATGATAGTTAGCGAGGTAAAAGATTTAAATGCTCTGGAAGAGAGTAAGAAATTAGTTGAAGAGTTAGAATTAATATTAAGGTGACAATTTGGTCAAAAAAGAGATAAAATTGGAAGATATTCCCGGGGTAGGAAGTAAAATTGCTGAGAAATTAAGAAGTGTTGGCTTTTCTGATCCTATGACTATAGCAGTATCTTCCCCTGCGGACTTGGCTGTTATTGCCGAAATAGGTGAAGGTCAGGCCGCTAAAATAATTGCTAGTGTTAGGGAAATGTTAGAGATAGGTTTTGAAACCGCTGATAAGGTAATGGAAAGGAGGCAAAAAATAGCGAAAATAACTACGGGTAGTAAAAATTTAGATAATCTTTTAGGGGGAGGAGTTGAAACCCAAAGTATAACAGAGGCATATGGTCCTTTTGGTTCAGGAAAAACACAACTAGGTTTCCAACTTTCAGTTAATGTTCAACTTCCTCCAGAAAAAGGTGGTTTAGATGGAGCATGTGCTTTTATAGATACAGAAAATACTTTTAGGCCTGAGAGAATAATCCAAATAGCGAAAAAATTAAAACTAGATCCAGAAAAAGTTTTAAAGAATATTTTTGTCACAAGGGCCTACAATTCTGAGCACCAAATGTTAATAGTCGAAAAACTACATGATTTGATAAAAGAAAAAAATGTTAGATTAATTGTTATCGACTCCTTAACTTCTCATTTTCGAGCTGACTTTGTGGGAAGAGGTGAGCTAGCTGAAAGGCAACAAAAACTCAATAAACATTTACATACTCTTCAAAGATTAGCTGATGCATATAATTTAGCAGTATATGTAACAAATCAAGTATTGGCAGACCCTTCAGTTCTTTTTGGAGATCCCATAAGGGCTGTAGGAGGACATGTTTTGGCCCACATGTCTGGAGTAAGGATTTACCTGAGAAGAGGTAGAGATGGATTAAGAGTTGCTAGAATGATTGACGCTCCCCATTTAGTAGAAGGAGAATGTGTTTTCAAGATTACTGATGCAGGAATAACTGATGCTTAAATTATTTTTTACCAATAAAATTCAGTTATGGAGATAATTTATAGGGGAGCAGAGAGTATAATTTATCTTGATGATTTTGAGGGACAAAGAGTAGTTGTAAAGGAGAGAATAAAGAAGAGTTATAGAATAAAACAAATTGATGAAAAGTTAAGAAAGTTAAGAACACGGAAGGAAGCTAAACTTTTAACTGAAGCTAGAAAATGTAATGTTGCTACGCCAAAAATTCTTGATGTAGATGAAAAAAATCATAAAATTATTATGGAGTTTATCGATGGAATGAGAATTAAAGAATTTCTAGAAAATTATTCGGAAAAAGATATAAAAGATATAAAAACAATTTTCGTTGAGATTGGCAAAAGTATAGGTAAACTACATTCAAATAAAATAATTCATGGAGATATCACAACTTCAAACATGATATTAAGAGATTCAAAAATTTATTTCATTGATTTTGGGTTGGGGGAATTTTCTAATCGAATTGAGGACATGGCTGTTGATTTAAACTTGCTTTATGAAGCCCTACGCGCAACTCATTATAAAATTTTAGATTTTGCTTGGCAATTTATAATAAAAGGATATAAGGAAGAATATAAAGATGCAGAAAAGGTTTTGAAACAAATGGAAGAAATAGAAAAAAGAGCAAGATATATGGAAAGAAGTTAAAATTTAAATTAGTTCAATTTCATTTCAATTTGTGGTATTATGAAGGGGATAAAACTTCCAAGTCTGAAAGGAAAAGATAAATATGAAACATGGGAAAATTACACAATTCTATTTATTCTTGTAGGGGCAGTTATATTATCTTCAGGTATTGGCCTTACCGCTATTTCTCAAAAAGGAGTACCAGCTATATTGGCAATATTTGGCTCTTTCATAACCTTTATTTCTACTATTGTTTTAATCCTAATATGGTTGGTAAAAAGTTTTAAGGGTGAGTAGATGGCCCGCATGTATTCTAGAAAGCATGGTAGGCATGGTAGTAAGAGACCTCCAATAAAAATTGTGCCAAAGTGGCTTAAAATTTCAAAAAAAGAAGTGGAGGATTTAGTTGTAAAGCTTGCTAAGGAAAAATATAGCTCTGCAGTTATAGGTCAAATTTTAAGGGATAGATATGGAATACCTGATGTGAAAACTATAACAGGCAAATCCATAACACAAATAATGAGGGAAAATAATCTTTATCCAGAATTTCCAGAAGATTTAATGAATTTATTTAAAAAGGCAGTGAGACTTAAGGAACACTTATCTAGGCATAAAAAAGACAAAACCTCTAAAAAAGGTTTTGAAAATTTGGAGTCTAAGATTCGTAGATTAATTAAATACTACACTAGGGAAGGAAAGCTGCCAAAGAATTTTGTCTATGATATAGAGAAAATAAAATTAATGCTTCAAAAGGGATGAATTTTGTTTTTGGATGAGATATCAAGATTAGCTAAGATTACAAAATCCATTGTTAGAGAAAAAACTGTTAAGATTTTTTCCCATTATGATGCTGATGGCATAATAAGTGCATCTATTCTTTCAAAAATGTTTATTAGGGAAGGAATAAATTTTCAATTAAGAATTTTAAAACAATTAACAAAAGAATTTGTTGATGAAATTGTTGTCAATAAAAATGATTTTTTAATTTTTACTGATTTTGGAAGCGGTCAAATAAATCTATTGAAGAAATTTTTTGATATAACACAAGTTTTAATTATCGACCATCATCAGCCTATTAATTTTCATCATATAAATTTGTTTCATTTAAACCCTATTTTATTCAATGATGAAGAAGTTCCATCATCAATAATAAGTTATTTATTTGCTAAGTTTTTCGATAAGAGAAATATAGATTTGGTAGATTTAGCTGTAGTTGGTGCTATAGCTGATGAACATGAAAATGATTTGGAAATGAAAAGTTTTACAAAAAAAGTTTTTGATGAGGCTGAAGCTATTGGTAAGCTTTCTATAACAAAGGGTTTAAGATTTTATGGAAGAAATAGACCTATACACAAATCTTTAGCCTTATCTTTCGATCCCTTTATTCCAGACATTTCTGGTTCTGAATCGCAAGCAGTGCAATTTTTATCAGAGATTAACATTCCCATTTTGAATGGAAGCGAAGTCAGAACTTTGAAAGATCTAACACTAGAAGAGCAACAAAGGCTTGCGAGTGCCATAATTTCTGAAAGGATGAAGTTGGAGGAAAACGTGGAAGATATTTTTGGTAATATATATACTTTGATTGGTAAGCCTGAAGAAATACAAGATGCAAGAGAATTTGGAACTCTAATTAATGCTTGTGGTAGAACAGGAAATTTTTTAGTAGCTTTTAAATTGTGTTTGGGAGAGTATTCATCTTTAGAAGAGTGTTTTGAGATTCTTGATAAATATAGAAAAATGATTAGTGATGCTTTGAATCTCTT
Organism: Candidatus Aenigmatarchaeota archaeon; assembly: GCA_038998625.1. Taxonomy (GTDB): domain Archaea; phylum Aenigmatarchaeota; class Aenigmatarchaeia; order CG10238-14; family SCSR01; genus JAWADS01. Next base: position 13,607 of record JAWADS010000001.1, read on the forward strand.
AAAGGAAGAAAAGGAGATTGTAATAGAAACTGATTATGCTAAGTTTATATTCGGAGAAACAAAAATCCCCGATACTATTATAGGAACTATTACATCCATTATTATCAATTCAAATTTATTTGGATTAGAAAAACCTATTTTTGGTTTTGCTGATACAACAAATAATATGGTTAAAGTTTCAGCCAGAGCGCCAAAAATAATGGAAAATTTGAATTTGGGGAATATTTTAAGAAAAGCTGCACAATATGTTAATGGTGAAGCTGGGGGCCATATAAAAGCAGCAGGGGCCTTAATACCAAAAGAAAATCAAGAAAAATTTATTCATATCATTAATACTTTGCTGGGTGAAGCATTTGGTGATAAAAAAGGCTAAAGCCAAAGAATGGTTCACAATTATTTCTCCAGATTTTTTTGGAAGGAAAGAAATAGGCAAAACTCTAAGTTCTGATCCGCAGTTGTTAATAGGGAGGAGGATTAGTGTAAGTGCTGTGGAGCTAACTAATGATATAAACAAGTATTACATAAAATTAATTTTTAAAATTACTCAAGTAGATGGTAAAACTGCTTTAACAGAATTTGATGGGTCAGAGTGCTTACGAGACTATATTTCTAGAATGGTGGTGAGAAGAGTTAGAAGAGTTGATACAATCCAAGACTTAATCACAAAAGATGGAAAAAAAATAAGGGTGAAAGGCATTGCTATTATACCCAGAAGGGTAAAGAGTAGCATTCAAAGAGCTATAGCTAATAAAATAAAGGAAATGATTTCAAATCTTGTTTCCAACACAACTTTACAAGATTTTGTTTTAAAAATGTTAAGCGATGAATTTAAAAATAGAGTAATACAAGAAGCAAGGAAAATTTATCCTGTTAGGCATTTCGAATTTAGGAAAATTGAAAGGCTTGGTTAAAAAATTTTAATGATATAAGGACCAACAATGGAGAATATTAAAAGGCCAACAACTAAAACAGAAACTAAAGAAACTATTAAGTTCTGATGTTTTTTACTAATTTTCTCAATTATTGATTTAAAAACATGCCCACCATCCAAAGGATAAATGGGTAAAATGTTTATAGTAGCTACAGCAAAACTTAATATCCACATCCAAGTCAATAATGGAATTAAAAATTCAAAGAAAAATTTTTCATCCATCTTCACCACAGGCTTCAAAGTAACACCAACATAAGGTCTGGTTATATTGTTATGGCTAATCTCAATTGGTATTACGCTATAATTTTTTTCATTGACTGTTAGTACGATTTCTTCACCTGCTTTTATTTTTTCCAAATATTTTAAGAGGTAAGTTCCGCTTAGATAATCATTATAAGTGACTTTTATTTTCTCCCCATTTATATGGGTTAAAGTTGAGTTGGCTGGAATACCTGCTTTATATGCCGGAGCCGTTTCATTTAAGCTGGTTATATAAAGTCCATCAGAAACGAAAAAAGGCCAAATAAAATTGGGTATTAGTCCAGTATTAAGAAAGGGTGTAAACAGCAACAAAGAAACTAAGAAATTGGCAAAACTTCCAGCAACAAAAATTCTTAATTTTTTAATGATTCTTAATTTTTTGACTTGGTTTTCATTTGGTTCCACAAAAGCACCAGGGAATATAGCAAGCAAAAAAACTCCAAAAGATTTAATTTTAACTTTTTCAACCCTTGCCATTATTCCATGGAAAATTTCATGGGGTAGCATTATAACTGGAAGAATAATTATCCAAATCCAAAATGGCAAGCCTATGAATCCTGGTCCTAAAATTGTAGTTTTAGTTGGTGATGGTAAAACTATTCCGCCCACTGGCCCTACAATTTCACCAAGAATTATTTTCCTAGAAAATTCAATTAAACTAATTAATCCAATGCTCATTAAAAATATTGCAACAAAAATTCCTAATGTCCCTACAATCTTCCAAAATTTAGGATATTTAGCTAATTCATCCAAAATTTTTATTCCTTTTTTTGTTTTGCGCATTATTAATAGGTATTTTATTTCTAGGTTTTTCCTGTCTATATAAATAATTGCCGCTAAAATTAAAACAAAAATTATCACAGACCATGAATAGATATCAACGCTTTCGAAAGCCATACATTAAAATTATTTTTATTTTTTAAAAATCATGCTCTTTTAATAATTCTAGAATATTGTTAAAAACTATAGTCAGATTCACATAATTTAATGCAACTTGAACTTCATTTTTCTACTTCAAAATCTATACAAACCTTAAATTTTCTTGGAGCATATGGTAAAACAATATTTTTTTTAATAATTTTAAAATTTTTAATTTTTTTACTAATTTTTTTGATTGTTTCGTTAAAATCTTCTGAATCAATGGAATAAAAATGAATTATTCCTTTTTCTTTCAAACAATTTAAAGCCGAATCCAAAAATTTTTCGGCTTCTAATGGTAACGGCATTATTACTCTATCACAAATTTTAAAGAAATCCTTTGCCTTTTCCTTCACATCTCCAAGGACAGGTAAAACTAAATGGGAAATTTTATTTATCCTTATGTTTTCCTCCATATAATAAAAAGCATCTGGATTTATTTCAATTCCAATAATCTTTTTAACCTTAGGTTGTTTTTTTGCTATTGCTACAGCTTGTGCTCCAATTCCTGCAAAAAATAACATAACAATTTCATTTTCTTTGACTTGAGAAGCAATTCTTTGTCTTTCTGTCGCTTCCCTAGGTGAAAAATAAACTTTTTTAGGATCTAATCTAAGGAAATAACCATATTCTTTATGAACAACTTCAGTATTTTTTTCACCAGCAATTAATTTCAATTCCCAAAGTCTGTATTCCCCCTTTCTCTTTGACATTTTTTTCAAAACACTTTTAACATTTTTGTTTTTTGTCATAATTTCTTTAGCTATTTCTTTTTCGTCAACCCCTTCTGGAATTTCAACTATAGCTACAGCCTTTTCTTTCGAGCCAATTATATCAAAACCAGGCATGGCATCACCTTACAAGAATTGCAATAATTGTTTTGTCATCATTGTATGATTGAGGTTTTTCGTTAATGAGATACTGTTAATTTTTTTATTTTATTTTCTTCTATTAAAAAGAGGGAGCTATCGCCAATATGCGCCATTTCTAAATTATTATTTTTAATATTTACTGCAGTCAAAGTTGTATAACCAATTTTTGGGTTTTTCTTTTTTTCTTCTATAATTTTTATATTGGTTTTTTTAATTGCTTCATGCAAGTTGTTTTTAAAAAATTTATTAAGATAATTTAAAGATTTGATGGCCGCTTCTCTTCCTCCAGGGGGATTTGATACTCCGTCTGCTACAGCAAACAAATTTTTTCTTTTATTTATTAAGAAAGCATCTTCATTTTCTTTATGGTCTTTTCCTTTAACTGATTTACCGTAAATTTGAAGTTTCAAAACAATCCCGGAAATATTTTGTTAATATTTATTTTTATTTTAAGATTAGGATATCTTAGATAGATATGTTAACCTTTATTGGTCTTGGCCTTTTCGATGAAAAAGATATTAGTTTGAGGTCTATAGAGGAAGCAAAGAAAGCAGATAAAATTTACATCGAGCTTTATACTAGCAAATGGTTTGGTAGTTTAGAAAATTTGGAAAAAATTGTTGGCAAAAAAATAATTGTTGCTAAGAGAAGTGATTTGGAAGAAAATTCTGAAAAAATTTTAGAAGAGGCAAAAAAATCAAAAATTATAATATTTGTTTTGGGCGATCCTTTAGTAGCCACTACCCACTCTTCTTTAATTTTAGAAGCAAGGAAAAGGGGTATAAAAACCAAAATAATTCATAATGCATCAATTATTTCAGCCATAGGTGAAACTGGTTTACATTTACAAAAATTTGGTCCTTATGTTACTATTCCTTTTCCTGAAAGGACAAAAGGTAAATTGCCAGAGTCAATCTATGATGTAATTAAAATGAATAAAATTAGAGGCTTGCATACCCTTTGTCTTTTAGATATAAATGAAAATAAAGTTATGAACCCAAAGGAAGCTATTAAAATTTTGTTGGATTTAGAAAATTTGAAAAAAGAAAATTTGATTACCAAAGATTCAAAAATTATAGTTTTATCTAAGGCAGGAAGCGATGACTCAAAAATTGTTTTTAACACAATAAAAAACCTTCAAAGAATGGAAATAAATACCCCAGCAGTTTTAATTATTCCAGGAAAATTGCATTTTACTGAAGAAGAATTCCTCTCTTCGTTTAAAATATAAATTTATTCACTCCTCCTAATAACACTAGCAGCTATAATTATCAGTACAATAAAAATCAAAACGCCAGAAGCTATAACTATAACATCAGCTGGTGTACCTGCTGGTGTCCCTGGGGCAGGTGGTTTAGCAGGTGGTATAAAAACAGCAGTTAGCAAACCAGAAATAACAAAAAGTGTTATTCCTAAAGCTATCATGGCAAAAAGAACGCTCCTTGTGGTTAATCTTTCAATCAACAATTTCATTAATTCAGGATAGAATATGCTTGCAAGAATAAAACCCACAACAAAAATAATGACCCAAATAGTTGCTTGAGTAAAGAAGGTTGATAGAGGAGTGGCTAAGCTTATACCAGAAATAACAGGAAATCCAAAAATCATAAAGGCTATGGATAGGGCCACTACACCATTTACCACAGGCGACTCACCCAAAATTTTCGATTTTCGAAGCAGAGCGTACATTATGGTAGCTGTTATGATAAAAGGAAATAAGAAGTCATAAAATCCTAAAGAAATTAATTGTCTTACGACAATTTCAAAAGGCGAGGCCATTTTTCTCTAAATTAAATTTGTTGTTCAAAAGATTTAATTAGTTTATATTAAGTTTTTTCCTTAGGTTCTCTAACAGCATAAAAAATGATCCCGATAAAAAATAATATTACTAGTAAGCCAATAATTTGTTCCATATTTATCGACGGCCATCCTTCTGTTATACCAAATATAGCTAACCCACCGGATGTTATGAAAAGAATTAAAGCTGCGGCAACACCAAAAACTATCAGAATTGGTTGTAAATATTTAATTGTTATTTCTTCTTTTTGCTTTGTTGTTATAAGGGAAAGTGTTAAAATCGCGCCGAAAATTAGAATTGTTACTAATATTATGGCAGCCCCCCCGAAAAAGCTAGAAAAGAATCCAGCTAAAGTTATACCTACAGGGGAAAATATTAAGATGTAAAAAGCTGCAATGAAAGCTATGATGGCGTTAATTCTTTCTGCTTGTGCTGTTTCACCAAACAACTTTACTTTTTGAAGGATTCCGTAAAATAGGGCAAAGGTTAAGACAAAAGGTAAATACAAATCAAAAAAGCCAAAATTTCTCAAAGTCTCTATCACACTTTCAAGTACCATTCAACCACTATTTCTTACCAGGAATTACTATGGCAGCAACTAAAACAACTAACAAAGCTATAGATATTATACCAATAATAACATCTTGAGGCAGCTCTAATGATATGCCTTGTGGGAAGAAAGCCGAAGATAAGCCACTGGAGAAAAGAATACCAATTCCACCAAAAACAACAGCTACAATTACAACACCAAACAATTTACCTCCTAGTTTTTCGCTAAAGAATTTTCCTACATTTTCAGGCAGAAAAGCTCCAGCTATAATTATGCTAACCGCAACTGTTAGAACGGCCACTAAACTTTGGAACATAAAGGCAGCTAATTGCTTTTCTATGCTAACCCCAGCTAAGATAGGATAGCTAAAAACCATAAAAGCAGCTATCAGGGCTACTATTGCATTTACAGCAACGTTTTGTTCTGGTGGCCCAAAAATTTGAGATTTTCTTAACAAGCCGTAGAAAACAGCTGATGTGAGCATAAAGGGTAGCAAAAATTGGAAAGCTCCCAAATCTCTTAGTCTAAGTATAACTGTTTCAAGTGGCGATACAAATAATATCATAATTAGAATTTGGTAAAAAAACGATATAAACTATTTCTCCATTATGGTTTCTAATACTTTTATTTTTTCTTCAAGCTCTTTTTTCTCTTTTAGCAAATTTTCAACTTTTATCTTTTCCTCTTTTTTTACAGCTTCTTCTAACTCTTCTAATACTTTTGAATACCTTTCTCTCAGCATGTCTAATGTTGGTTTCTTTTCTATAATCTTACTTCTCTTATACACCTGAGCAGAAATACCAAGAATAAATAAGGACAGGAATGCAGTTATAGCAAAAAAAGCTCCTAGCTGAGTTATAAAACCGGCAAAAAATGTAAAAAGGGCTGTAGATGCAAAAAGTGTAGTAAAAGTTAATGCTAAAAATAGATTTATCCTTCTGTTAAAAATTTTCATTCTTTCAAAAATTCCATATGAAATGAGAAAAACTATGGCAAAAGGGATAAAAAAATTAAATAAAAAATCCCTGAATTCTAAGCCTAAAATTTCCAAAGCCATTATTAAAATTTGTTTTTTTTTCTTTATTTTACTTCTTCTCTCAACTCTCCTCTTAACACATCTCTTCTTGCTCTTAGGGCTGCTAAAGTTTCTTGTATCTTAGGTATATCTTCAGGTTTAGCCTCTTTTAAAGCTCTTTCTAATTTGGCAATCTCACTATTTATCCTTCTCAATTCATCTGTTATCGTCCGCACAATCTCTACTCTACCATATGCAACACTAACACCTCTATAAGCTAGGAAAAATGCACTAAGAATAAACATTGCAACAAACAAAAGCACAGCATAGAATCCTAAAAAGACAGCAAACATCACATTAATGAATTTTGCAAATAAACCAAATGGAATTGTAAGAAATGTTACAAGAAAAGCTATTGTTCTAGCAAGGTTTGGAGATGCTGGAAACAAACGCAATTCTTTTAGAAAGGCATAAACTAAAATAAAGATTACAGCAAATGGAATTAAAACTAAGTAAATAAATGCCGGCAACCACAACCAATCTCTAGATATGCCTAATATTTCAAAAATAGTCACCACTATTTCAGGTAATTCGAATCTTCTCCAGTCACTTGGAACATTAAAGGTTATACCTGAAAATGAGGGGAAAAGGAAAACTATAAGTAAAAACAGGGCAAATAATATCATTCCAATTGGCAATCCTATTTTCGGGCCTTTAATTCCTATAAATAAGAAAAGAATGATTAATACAAAAATTATTATAGTCAGAAGGGCTATACTTATTTCAAATCCTCCAATATTAATTTCTTGTGCTAAAGCTAATTGGGGCAGCAATAAAATAAAAGTAAAAACTGTTAATAGAAATTTTTTCATATACCTCATAATTTTATTAGTTTTTTAACTTTTTAAATAAATTAAAATTTTAGAAGCAATACCGATAAACTGAAGACTTTAGAGATTTATAGGTAAAATAACTTTAAATCCTACATTATTTTTAAGATTAATGCATCAACATGGATATGAAGATAAAATAAAATTGAGCAACATATACTTAAAAGGTCAATGAGACGTTTTTTTAACGCTAAGCTTAGATTCAGATGAAAGATTAAGATATTGTGAAACCCGAATGCACCCCAGAGACATTTTTAATATTTTATTAATCATTATTAGAAGAGTAGTAAGTGGAAATGCTATAATACCACCTGTTCGTTTTGGCATAGAAAAAGTGGTATCAAGCAAAACTTCGGAAGATTTAAAAAGTTTACCATCTATAGGTAAAACTATGTTAGGGAGGCGTATTTATCCATTTTTCGCAGCATTTAATGCTTTTATAAGAGAGTTATTAAGAGAAGATGAGATTGAAAGGAGATACTGGGCAGGATATCATATTTCACAAATCGAAAGATTTAAGGAGGAAGGGAAACAAATGATGAGAGATGCAATCAAAGAATATGAAAATCTGGGAAATTTTTCAAAGGCATGGTTTTTATATTATAACATGGGTGACTCAGAAAACGCCGATAGGGCTCTTAAACAATATTATCTTAAAAAATATGATATAGAACCTTAAAACTTCTAGCTTTTAATATTTTAAAAAACAATTTAAAAATTAGAGAAAAATGAATGTTGGGCAGTTTTTTATTTTGGCTCTATTTTTAACTTTTTTAGTTTTTATTTTACCTGTTATTTTAACCGAGTTCGGGGTTTTGTCGCCTAATATTGTTTCTCTTTTTGAACGAGTTAAAGATATTTTGATTGTTAAAATATTAGGTTATTCGCCAGAGGCTGCGAGGTTCCCAGATGTGATTTTTACTATAATTCTTCCATTTGGTATAGCTCTAGCTGTTATATTAATTTTCTTAGATTTCATGCAGAAAAACATCTTTCCTAATGTTTCTCCATCTCTCTTCTTTTTCCTAGGATGGTTTATTTCCTTAATTGCTACAAGATTTTTTGGCCCTATCATATCAGGTATTTATGCAGGCCTAGGGTTTTATGCAACAGTTGCATTTGGAGCTATATTGATAATAACAATAGCTATAGCATTTAAATTAACTGGTGCTGGCCTGATGGGGCTTTTTGTTGCAGGTATAATTGGTGTAATTTTTTCTTTTGGTGGTTTATGGTTTATGGAATATTTAGGATTAACGAAAGTTGGTTTTGGGAATATAATTTGGTTAAGTATATTTACAGGTGCTATGGCTGTTGGATTAACATATATGTATGCACGACAAGTGAGAGCTATAGCCCCACAGGTAATAACAGATATAGATAGAAGGCTTACTGATTTACACAATGCGTATAATGAACTACTTGCGAAAATAAATCCAGAATTGCCAGCTGAGCAACAGGCGAAATTATATGCTGAACTGGCAAACTTAAGAACAGAAATAGCTGCATTAGAAGAACAAAAAAGAAAGCTTTTAATTGAAACAGCTTAACCTTCCTTTTTCACTTTTTGTACAACATCAACTAAGTTTCTTACACTTTCTATTAAAGCTGGTAAAGTTTCTTTGAAAGCTTTTTCTAAACCCGAAACCCTAGAAGATATATCATTAAAGCCTTGTGTTACATCTTCCAATTTTGCCACAACATCCTTTTGTTTAATTAAAGCTAGTCCACTCTGAGATAACTCATTTACTTTTTTAGACAAATTTTCAACTTTTTCTGTTAATTTAGTGAAGTTCTCATTTATTTTATCAATCTTTTCATTTACTTCATCTATTCTAAATTCAACAATATAATCAATATAGTCTTCTAAGGTGTACTCTGAGGCAGAAGAAGGTAAAGATGTTTCAGGTATTTCTAAAGGTTTGTTGGATTTTTCTATTTCTTCATAAGTTGGCAACTCTTTTTTTTCTTCCTTTTGTGGCGGGGATTGAACATTAACTTTTAAAGCTTCGCTCAAAGCTTTATCTATTTCATCTGCAGAAAAGCCTTCCTTTCTTAAGGCATCTATTATTTCAGTTTCAAAAAATCCCTTAGAAGCCATCTCTTTAACTCTATCAACAGGAACATAGCCTTTACCAATAATTACAGCTGGCTCTTTTTTCTTTAAGAAGGGTATTACCATAGTTAATAATTTGTTTTTTAAATTTAAATCAAGTCCCTTTTAATAGGATTTTTTCTTCAAGTTCTTTTAATTCCTCTTTAGTAACAAATTTTGATTTTACTGGGTTAAACATTTCCACAAATGTTTCTATTACTTTTAACTCAGACTTTGTGGCTGCCTTATCCAAACTTTTCTTTAGTTTTATAACTTCATTTTCAAATTGGTCTATCCTTTCCGAAATTTTTTTTATCTGTTCTAAAATTTCTGCTGTATTCTCTTTCATATTATCTCTTAATGCTTTTAAGTTATTGTTAAGAGAATCTATGCTTATTTCTATTGTATCTATTCTTTGCTCTAAAGTTTTAATTCTCCTTGAGTCTTCATTCATTCTTCTAACTAGTTCATTTGCTAAAACTTTAATATCTTCTACCACAATTAAAGATTTAGTTTTCTATGAATAAATTTTATTTATGCCAGTAGAATATGAAATTGTTGATAAGGTTTTAAAGATAAATGCTCGAAATTGGGCGATTTCTTCAAGTATTGAGGATTCAGAAGCTGCGATGGCTGTTGTTATTGATAGGCTTATGGAAGCTAAAGATATTGAAAAGATAATAATTTCGGATGTTAGAGATAATGAATATGATTACACACAAGTTAAAATTTTAAAAGAAATAGCAGATGCCTATGAAAAGCTTTTAAGTGTTGAAAATATTTTGAATAAAAATTTTGGTTGTGAACAGCATGCTGCCCAAAGAGTTTCTCAAATAAAATTTTTAATTTTTGAAGTCTTAAGGAAAGACCCTATTCTTGCTTATGCAAGGGTAAATATGCTAATAACTTTATTATTAAAAAGGATTTTATATCAAAATGAAAAGGAGCAGAGTTGTAGTTATAATTATTTAAATAATGTTTTATATCCTATAAAAGAGGCTTTAGAGGCCACAACTTTAATTCAAAGGGTCAGGCCTTATTTAAGATTTTATAGATTTGGTGATAGAACTCTTTACAGAGAGATATTTTTCCCCATCGTCAGACCTAGCTTTATGCAAACAAGCTTTAAGATTAAAATTCCCTTTGGCTCAGAGCTTGTTGATAAATATTACATTCTTGACGATACATTGGTGCAAGTATTTAAAGTTCCTGGAAACGTTAGATATTTGTATCTAATTATTCCACCAGAATTTAGGCTTTCGGAGGAAGATTATAAAGTTCTTGATTTAGCTAGAAAATATTTAGTGGAGCACAAACCTTTAGAAGAAATTACTGAGCCAGAAAAAACTAGAGAAATTTTTATAGCCTATGGAAAAGATTTAATAAAAAACATAATTAGAGATTTGGGGTTGAAGGTAAGTGAAAAGATTGATACTTTAGCTTCGATATTGGCTAGATATACTGCTGGTTTTGGTGTATTAGAGTTATTGTTATCAGATGAAAAAGTTCAAGATGTGGTTATTAATTCACCTATAGGTTCTAATCCTATTTATATTTATCATTCAGATTTTGAAGAATGCGAAACCAATTTAATCCCTAGTTTGCAAGATGCTGAAAGTTGGGCAACACGTTTTAGATTATATTCTGGTAGACCTTTAGATGAAGCAAATCCTGTTTTAGACACAGAACTCAATTTACCTTGGGGCAGAGCTAGGGTAGCAGCAATAACAAAGACATTGTCCCCTTATGGTCTAGCTTTTGCTTTTAGAAGGCATAGAGAAAGGCCATGGACCTTTCCTTTATTTATGAAAGTAAAATATTTTGACCCATTGTTTGCTGGCCTAATGAGCTTTATCATCGACGGCGGAAGGTCTTTATTAATTGCTGGTGGTCGTAGCTCGGGTAAAACTTCTCTGCTAAACGCTTGTATGCTAGAGATAATGAGAAAGTTCAGAATAATTGTACAAGAAGATACTTTAGAGTTAAATGTACCTCTAATGATACAACTTGGTTATAATGTACAAAGATTGAAATCTCGCTCTGTAATTACAAAGGTTGAAATAGAGCTACCTCCAGATGAAGCTTTAAGGACTGCCCTAAGGCTTGGAGATTCTGCTTTAATTGTGGGTGAAGTAAGGTCTTCGGAAAGCGTTGCTTTGTTTGAGGCTATGAGGATCGGTGCCTTAGCCCATACAGTTGCAGGAACAATACATGGTGAATCAGCTTATGGAGTTTATGATAGGGTTGTTAATGATTTAGGAGTTAAGCCCACAAGTTTTAAGGCAATAGATTTAATTGTTTTATCTAATATGTTGCGCTCACCAGATGGATTGCATAGATTCAGAAGGGTTGTTGAGGTTACTGAATTAAGAAAGAAATGGAAAGAAGATCCTTTAGAAGAGGGAGCTTTTGTTAATTTAATGGAATATTCAGCTAAAGAAGATAGGCTTAAACCAACTGATATTTTAATTTATGGTGAATCAGAAATTCTAAATGAAATAGCTAAAAGAGTTAGAGAATGGAAAGGAGCTTGGGATTTGGTCTGGGAAAATATTTTACTAAGAGCCAAAATTAAACAGGCTATGGTTAATTTTGCAGAAAAATTAAATAGACCAGAAATTTTAGAGGCAGATTGGGTTGTAGATAGCAATGAAGTATTTCATTTAATTTCCGATCAAGTTTTACAGGAAGTTGGAAGCTTAGATTCAAAGTTGATTTATGAAAGATGGTTAGCTTATTTCAAAGAAAAATTAAAAGCTAGAATTAAATAAAAATCATTTGATTCAAATCACAAAATATTTTTATGTATGAGAAAGAAAAGAGTCATTTTAGAAAAGAGAAAAAGATATTAATCTACGAAAAATTGTGCAGTATTTTTAACAATTTCCCTTCCATTATTCCTAATTATTTTAAAAGGAAATATGATGAAGCAATAATTTTTTCACATATCGATGTTAATTCAAATAGTGCTTTTTGGTTAGGAATAACAATACCTATTCTTATATTAGCTATACCTTCCTTGATATTAAGTCTTTTCAATTTATTATCTCCTTCGATTTTTTTGGCCTTTGTCTTTTCGGCAGCTTATTCTTCATATTATTTCTTAAGCTTTCCTTTGAACTATGCTACTGAATTTAGGTTAAAGGCCACTTCAGAAATGGTTTTATGTGTAAATTATATGGTAATAAGTCTGAGAATTTCTCCGAATTTAGAAAATGCTATAAAATTTGCCTCTGAAAATTTAAAGAGTGCATTGGGCTACGATTTGAGAATGGTTTTGTGGAATGTCTATACAGGAAAATATTATTCTACCCAAGAAGGTTTTGATCATTTTATTAACAAATGGAAAAGGGAAAACGAAGAATTTGCAGAAGCCTTAACTCTGTTAAAATCTGCAGTTTTTAAAACTGCTGAAGAAAGGGAAAGGTTTTTATCTAATGCATTAAGAGTGATAATTGACGGATCCAAAACAAGGATTAAAAAATACTCAAGAGAATTAAGGGCTCCAATTGGTGCAGTAAATGCTCTTGGCATATTGCTTCCAGCTTTAGGTCTCGTTTTGATTTCTGTTTTTGCTTTTTTCCTACCTTTTAAAATTCCAGCCATTTCTTTTGTTTTAGTTTTTAATTTGATTATACCGGTTATAATTTATTCTTTGTTGAATAACATCCTTTCTAAAAGACCATTTTCCTTTCCAGTACCAGATATAACAATTCATCCAAAGTTCAAAAAAGAAAAAACAATTTTGAAAGGAATAATTTCTCTATTACCTTTTATAGCTTTCTTATCTTATTCTATTCTATCTTTAAGCAGATTACAGAAAGGAGATTTTTTAGGAGAATTAATTTATTCTTTGTTAATAATACTCGGCTTAGCTTTTTCTATCATCTTATATGTTTTGTTAATCCATTATCCAAAACTCAAATTAAGGAATGAAATTGAATCTATTGAGTCTGAATTTCCCGATGCTTTATATCAATTGAGCTTTCAATTAGAAAAAGGATTGCCTATGGAGAGCGCCATTGAATCAATTTTACCTAGAATTAAAACATTACATGTTAAAAATTTCCTTAAAAAAATTAGGGAAAATATATTAACTTTAGGGCTTACGTTTGAAAGTGCCATTTTCGATAAAAAGTTGGGCGCTATATACTATTTTCCTTCTAAACTTTTAGAAAGTATAATGGGCATGGTAGCTAGCATTATGAAAAAAGGTCTAAAAGAAGTATCTAGTTCTATGAGAACTGTATCCAAATATTTATTGGACACTCAAGATGTAATGGAAAATTTTAGGGATATTTTGAGCGAGTCTGTGGCAGAAATGACCATTCAAAAATATTTACTTTTTCCCATCGTTTCTGCTGTAATAATTGCAATAATTGCGATGATATTTCAAGTTTTCTTTATTTTAGGAAATCTGTCAGAAAAATTTATTAAGGGATTAGAAGTGCCTACCGATGTAGGGGAAATAATAAGTGAAGAAATAATGTTCGGGTTTTTAAATCTGTCTAATGTTGTGCCTACTTATCAAATTCAGCTGATTGTCGGGTTTTATTTGATTGAGATGATTTTTATTTTATCTTCGACTCAAATTATAATTAGCAGAGGAGATGATGTAATATTAAAAAGCGTAGACTTAATGAAGAGTTTAATTGTTGCCATGAGCATTTATTCTTTAGCTTCAATCCTATTTTACATAGCTTTTTCTGGTTTAGCTTCTTCTGTCGTCACCAATCTGGGGCAAGTAGGATAGTATGGGCAGCAATTTTATTTCTTATATTAATGATTGCATTGTTAGTTCTTTTATACTCCTCTAGCTTAGGAATTATTATGGGTTACTTTAAGCAGAGGTTATTTGGATGACTTTAGCTACTGAACAAATTTTTTTAGCCATAATTTTCATTTTGGCAATAATTCTTGCAATTATTTTTATTGTTTTAATGAACCCAACTATAAGAATGATGATTTTAGGTTTACCTAAGACCATTTGTGAAAAGATAATACCAAGTTTTATTTTAAATGCTCTGAGATTTCTTCATTTAGCTCCATGTTGATTTTACCTTTTTTTATTTCAAAATCAATTAATTTAATATGGCTACAGGTTTATCTTGGTCTGTTTCGCTTATCTTTGCAATTATCATTGGAATATTGATTGTTTTATTAATTTTTGGCGTGGGGAGTGCACTAATTCCGGCTATTGCCGATAGAGCTATGAGCTTTGTGTGTAATTTTCCCATCATGGATGTTACTATTTGTAAAGCTTATGCTGAGAAAAGAACTGTGGAAGTTTGTTTTGAAAAAGAAGGGTGGGGCCAATTACAAGAAGGAATAAGGGAAGAGAGAAAAATAACTTTAACTTTTATTGCTAGACCATTTGAGCTAATTCCAATTTATAAATGCTCGGAAAGTCATCAAGCCGTTATTAAAGGAGACCCACCAATACTTTCTTGTAATGTATTAATCTCAAATTCTATAAAAAAGCAATTTCGTATAGATGTAAAAGTTCCTGTTGAAGTGGTACGCCCCCCACAGACCGATATTCTAATTATTAAACCAAAAGATGACCCAACAATAACAATTTGGAAAGCTAATGTGAAATATTCAATCGGGGATAGCTCTTGTGGTGTAACTATAGGAGATTCATCCTCACCCGAAAAGCTGACAAAAGGCGAGAGCATTACTTATGATGGTTTAAGAGTAACCCTTAAAGATTACGGAATAGGGGGTTTCATTTTTGAATTGTTTTATTCTAAATAAATACTTTTAAATAAATGTAAAATCAAATTATTATAAAATGGTTTTAAATAAAAAAGGTTTATCAACTTTAACTATTGTAGTAATAGCTCTTATAATTGCAATCATATTAGGTTTTTTAATATTTTCAGGTTCTGCTTTTCAACTAGGGCGTGGAACGAGTATAGGTGCGGGAATAGGTTGTTCTCAAGTTCTTAGAGCTATGTGTGCAGATTATAAGGAGCAAACTAATGGATTATATGATCCCGGAAGATACCCAACAATACTTCAAGCGCATCTAAAGAATATAGAGGATAATTGTAAAAGGGAAGAGGTATATTGTGATCCAAGTAAGCCAGGTTGTAGAATTAATTTAAATGATGTAGGAAATGTAATAGTATATTGTTGTGGTTCTGTTGGTGGCGACATATCTGTATGTCGGCCTCAAGCGCCTCCACAATAATGAACATGCTATAAGTATAACAGTTCTTCAAGATATTCTGAGATAGATAAAGTATATAGCATATTAGAACTTGTTATTGTAGACCAGAATAGCGATCCTTTTTTTAAATTAAAAGCTAAAAATTTGAATAAAATTCTCTATTTTTTCACTTTTTTAAAGTTATATTTTCTGTTCTTTCCAATGTTAATATATAACCTTTAGCTAAAATTTCTAACTTACAATCCTCTTTTCCAACAAATCTTTTTGTCGAGACATTTAATTCAAAACAATCCCCGGCTATCAAATTCAGTTTTTCTTTTACTAGGTTTTCATCTATTTTCATTTCTCCTAATTGTTCTATTTTGCATATAAAAGGCATATTACAAGATAACTTTTTTATGGGTCTTATTCCTGATAGCCAAAAACTAAAGTTACGATAGAAATTCATATCTGAAAGAAAGGCCAACAAACTGTCGTGGGCATCGGTGAATTGCATTTCATTTCTTGTTAAACCAACAATATGGAATTTCAAAAAGAAAAAATTTAAAATTCCAGATAGTAGTATAGCAATGGAAAAAAGTACTAAGGCAACGGCTAAAGAGATTAAAGACAGGCCTTTTTTCACCATCAACTCACCTCAAAACTTTGCAAAACTAATCTACCTATTTTGTATCCATCAACTGTAAAATCATAAAGAATTACAGGAAAAGCATCCATTGAGTAAGTTGATGAGGAGAAAGATTTAGATAGTTCTTTTTCAAAACAAGTTTTTGTTGTGGCCAAGTCAAACACATCTAAGCTTACTCTTTTTCCTTCTCCCACTTCAATAACAATTCCGATGGGTAGGAATCTGAAGAGAGCTTGAAATAAAACATCTGTAATTCTTATATTTTGGATAGCACATCTAAAAAAGTTCATAATAGCCCCTTCTGCCAATAAAGCTTCGCCATGACCTCTATAAACCCATTTTTTTCCATCTTCCAAATTTAGTATTGTAAGTAGATGGGCAGTGTTGGGATATGAATAACTTGCGAATAAGTTATTTTCAGATATTTCATCTAGTTTGGTTATGTTAAAAACCAAATACTCAGAATACTTTTTTGTAATATCTACATTTGGTTGAATCAAAGAATATTTATTTAATGTCTTAGTGGTATTCTTCACTAAAAACTCCTTTGCTCCGATTAAGGCTTTACCTAAATTTATATTATGCCTTCTCGCTTCGTTTTCGGTAATGATGGCATGCAAATTCAAATAACGTGCTATATAAAAGTAATAAATCATAACTGCTAGAAGAATCATTATTAAAATTACAATAACATCAAAAAGTTCAGTAGTAGCTTTTTTATTAATCAAAAAATTTTTAACTTTCAAAATTTTATCCCTCTCTAATATCAAATTTTTCTCCGGCTTTTTCAATTAGGAATGTGCTAACTTTATCTAATTTTTTATCGATTCCGTTAATACCAGCTTTAGCTTTACCAAATTTTACTGTAGCGCGCAAATCTAATGGGCCCTCCCTTGTTACAATTTCCACTTTATATATTCTGTCTTTTACTTCAAGATTGTAAACTGCAGGAGTTCCATAAACAATATATACATTACCAGGAAAAGCGGCGCTAACTGTAACTAATCCAGATAAATCCCTTGCCACGTTTTCTGCAGTATAATGCAAAATAGATAATAAAAAATCGGTAAAAAATTTAGGAATAGTTATGATTATTATTGCTCCTAATAAACCCATTAAAGCCATAGTCAAAAGGGTTATCGCAGTTAAACCTTTCATATTAATAATTTCATTTTTAGGAAATAAATCATCTGACCTTTGCTAAGACTTCACAACTTTCTTTGTTGGGTTCCAAAATTTGTACTTTTTCACATTTTTCTTTCACATTTATCCACCAATTTGGCTTATTTGCTTCATCAAATAAAAATTTACTCCATTCCTCACAAAAAGTGAAGACATGATTAATACAATCCATTTTGTCTTTTTTCTTTGCTTCTTCTTCAGCCCAACCTGAAAATGTTATTAAGAGGACTAAAATTAGAATTAAAGTTATTAAAGCGAAAAAAATTATCTTCCAAACTAAACCTTTTTTTGTATTCATATTTTATATTTTCATTTTAAAGAAAAAAACCCTGCTATTTCGTTATAGTTACAATATATGGTTGATGCGCCTTCTATAAGTGTCATTATAAAAACCAGGAAGACAATAATGCCATATAAATTGCTCAAAAATAATCCCCCTACTAATGATACCATTGGTCCAAATCTGGAAAATATTAAGATGTCTAGAATAAACAAAGCTATTAAAACAATTGTTGGCTGCAAAGCTAAAAAAATTATTTTGATGCCTAACGGTAAAGTCCAACCAAAAAGCCTCAATAAAAAGAAAAATGGACCTTCGCTGATAAAACATGCTAAAGGCTGTAAATTGTTTAAAAAATAATTAAACTGTGCTAAGACAGACAAATCAACCATAGGTTACACTTTCCCATTTTTTTTCAGAAAATATGTCTAACATTTCTTTTACTTGTTCAGATTGAATTTTATTTTTTAACTCATCGAGCTTTTCATCCAAGTATGGAACAAAAAAAGGTGAAAAATGAAAAAGAAACATTAAGAAAAGTATCGTAATTAGACTCATGGCTAATCCTTTGCCTATACCCTTTTTCATTCTGTTATTGGTTTCGGAATAAGATGAAATAAAAATTAAAACAAACATACCAGTTATAAACAAAGGGGCTATTAAAACTAAAAAGTTTGAGACATTAAAAATAAATGCAACAAAATTTTCAGAAAAGCCACCAACAGTTACCAATAGAGATTTCAATATTATTTCTAAATAGATGCTTATATTAAGGGTAGCGTAATAGGATAAAATAACACTTACTGTTATGTTAATCATTTTCATCATCTCGAAATTTTTTATATTGAATCCCTGCTTTTCTTCTTCTAATTTTTTTACCTCTACACTTTTTTCTAAAGACTTTTCTAAAAGTTTAGAGACTTTTTCTAATTGTTTAGCAATTTTTTCACTGATTGCAGATTTGGCCTTATTTAAAATTGCTTTTACCACAATTCTATTTTATTTTCTAAAAATAAATCTAATGTATGAAAGGGATTTCTACTTTACTAGTTTTGGCCGCAATTTTTTTATTTGTAAGCTTGCTTATAAATTTTATTTTCTTTCTTAATGTTTTGTCAAGAGAAGAAAATTTTGTTAGAACAGTAAGGGAAATGTATATCTATCAAGGGATAAATTACATCGAGCAATTTAAGAGGGCTTTTCCTTTTTTAATCGAATACTCAATTTATAAGACTCTATCTCATAATGGAGGAGAACTATGTTCTTTCGGCCAAAGCACTTTTATAACTCCTTTAGCAGCCCAAGATTTCTTAAGCAGAAATCGCTTACTTACTATTAATAATGTTCCCGCAGGTAGTATTCATACATCCCTCTATTGGGTTTTACTATATTTTGACAATTATCATAATTATTTAAATAAAATTGCCGAATTAACTTCGATCTTTTCTAGGATTCAACGCATCGTCTTCGATTATACCCCCGGGGTTAAAGTTGATGGTTATGCTGTGGATGATAAAATATTAGTAACTTCTGAAAATACAATATCAAAACTTTTGCCAAACAATTTAGGAATTTTAAATGAAACCTTAAATGCTTCTGTCGAATTAATCATGAATTTTATTCAACTCCTCGATAGAGCAGACGAAGAATGGTTAAATCAACCAAAATGTAGTGAGAGGGATTCTCTAGTAAAAAGTACAGCTGAGGCCTTTGAATGTAGCGAGGAAGGATCTTTTACCTACTCTTCATTAGAAGAATGTGAAAATGCTTGCGTATATATGGAACCATCAAGATGCGTTTATATTTTACAGCAAGAAATTGCTGGTGCTATAGGTGTACCATTAGGTTCAGATGTTAAAAACATTGATAAAGTTAAGGGAAGGTCAGTTGCTATAAGAGAATATACTAATCTAGGTGTCGAAACAAATTATCTTTTAGGATATTGCGTTGATAGTGGTTGCGATTGTTCTAAAAAAGAGTGTGAAGAGAAGGATGATGAAGGAAATTGTATTGAAGAAAAGTGTGTAGAATGGACTAAGAAAGTTAAGTGTGAATACAAAAATTGGAGGGCAAGAGCAGGTTTATCTATCACAGAAAAGGATGAAAGGAATTTTTACCCTGCTTCGAATGATTGGGTGCAATCACAATTTAGTTTTAGTATGGTTTTAGGGCATTTGGATTTAGGAACCAGAACTACATTAGACACTTGTGCTACTAGAAAAATAATTGAAGCCCAGTTGGAGGAAGAGTGTAAAAAGTCTGGCGGAACTTGGAATCCAGATAAAAAGCAATGTGAAAATTGTCCAGATAGGAAAGTTTTCTACAAAGGTAAATGTGTAGAAAAATCTATTGTATGTAAAGAGACAGGTGGGACTTACAATCAAGATACAGACACATGTTCATGTCCTGATGATAAATTACTTGTTCTAGAAGCTTATTGTATAAATAAAAAAGAAATTTGTGAAAGCGAAGATGAGAATTTGGGTATAGTCAAAGGTAATTACAACCCACAGACAAATGATTGCGAATGCCCTCAAGATACTATTGATATGGGTCCTTATTGTTTATCAAAAAAAGCAGCTTGTACTCAAAGCGGTGGAACTTATAATCCAAATAATCCGAAAAAACCTTGCGAATGCGATGCAAATAAGGGTTTAATTTCTTGGGGGGATGTTTGTGTAAGTAAGAAGGAGGCTTGTGGTTTTAGTGCTCCAGATAAGGGAATAAAAGCCGGTACATATGATGAAGTTAATAGAGTTTGTGATTGCCCTAATGGAACTAAATACAATGAAGAATTTGGAATTTGTGTAGAAGCAAAACTAGTATGTAGTTGTGCAAAAAATGTTGTGACTAACGAAGTAATCTGTAGTTGTTCAGAAGCTTAATACGTATATTTTTAAAAAACCAAATTTTAAATAATGAATTGGGAGGAATTATATAAAAAATATTCAAAGCCAAAAAAGAAAAAAATATTTCCTATTTTATTAGTTATAGTCTTTTCGACTCTATTTTTTCTCTTCATATTATATTATTTTTCTTTACCAGAATTTATAGAGCCACAGGCTGAAATTGTAAGTGATGTAATAACTCTACCTTCTATAAAGGGCGAGCATTGCACAATATATATAACTGGTCCAAATAATATAATAAAATTATTTTCGGAATATGATTGTAGCGAATATCAAATTTTTAGGTTTGAGATTTTAGATCTTTTTTCGGATATTAAAGGTAGGTATAAGTTAGTTGTTGTTTCTGATTCAGGAAATAATTTGACGAAAAACTTTTTGGTGGTATAATGAAAAAAAGTATTTCAATTTTTTTAATTATAACTT
Source organism: Candidatus Aenigmatarchaeota archaeon (assembly GCA_038998625.1). Taxonomy (GTDB): domain Archaea; phylum Aenigmatarchaeota; class Aenigmatarchaeia; order CG10238-14; family SCSR01; genus JAWADS01. The sequence goes on from JAWADS010000001.1 coordinate 34,534, forward strand.
ATTTGCTCTCCATTATTAAAGTACCAATAGCTGTCACGCAGAGTACAGATAATTTTAGTGATGAAGATGTAAAGAAAATTTTAAGCAAAGGAGCAATATTTTGTGTAAAAGATGCTGTAGAGGTATCTAAAGATGTTTATAAAGTTGTATGTTTAATCTCTCCTAAAAATTTAACCAAAGTAAAATTTGAATTTGGGCCCGCATTTAGTTTTGGAAGAATGGAGTTTCTAGGTTATGAAGCCACAGATAAGATTGAGTTTGTGAGCAAATTTAAGAACTTTCTGGAGTTTGAAGTATTTCCCACTTCTAGAGTAGGATTTACTATAAATATAAAAGCAAATTTCAGGCCCAATTTCAAAGTAACTTCCACTCTACCTGCTTATTACTTTAATGATTTGAAAGAACTTTTTGATGCTATAGATTCTATTCATTCTATAGAAGCATTGGAAGTTTTAAAATCTAGTTGTGAGGTGGCGTTTGAGAAAGAATGTGTTTTAGAACATTTTATTACTAATTCCAGTGCTCCGGCGAAATATATAAATTTAACTAGTGATGAGTTAAGCAAATTGGTAGCTTTAGGAGAATTTTCCAAAAAGATAGATGGTGCTGATGTAAAATTTGTGCTTAGTTTTGAAAATAATGAAGTAAAAGTTTATGATAAGGAAAATTATGTCGGAAACTTTTATTTGCATTCAGCTTTTGTTCCCGTTAAAGCGCCAAGCCTCCCTGAAACGAATTTAACATCTTTAGAAACGATTAAAGAAGTTACCTTATTTTTCTTGAATTATGAATTGAAAATAAATGGAACTGACGTTTATATAACAGAGTACGAAGATTTAGATTTGTTGGCAGATGAAATATTTTCTGGCAAACTATTTCCAATTACAGGTTCTTTTATTGCCACAGAAATTTTTAATAAGATAAAAGAAGAGTTGCTAATTAAACAAAGTAAACAAAGAGATTTAGCAGAAAAAATACATACTTTTGAAAAATTCGCTACCGACTATAATGTAAATATATTTAAACGCATAATGATTGCTATCTTAAACGAGATAAATAATAATATAGAATTAGGTGAAATAGAGGAAGCTAGTCAGCGTATAACAAAATTGAAAAATGCAGTTGGGGAATTTTCAAAAAATGCAGTTGGGGAATTTAAAGATTATTTCCAAGATTTAGAGAAAGAACTAACTAAAATAGAAGAAACCATTAAAACAGATTTTAAAAGTGCACTAGATTATGTAAGAAATTTAAAAGAAAAAATAACTTCTGAAACAATTAATGATTTCCTTCAAGTTGCAAAGTCGAAAGGAGTAGATATATCTAAAAAATTTACAGAGAAAGATGGTAGGAGAGCACCAAAAGTTGTAAATGTTGTAAGAACAAGCGTAACAGAATTACCACCATCTATAAAAGATAAAATCACGTCACCTATATTCGTTCCTAAAGGACAACCTGATTTAAAAGATATGAAAAAATTCTTTAAAGAGCTCGCTTTTAGGGATTATATTGACCAAGGCATTTATTTGTTCTGGGGTGATTACTCAAAGGTCCCTAGAGAATATTTACAAGTATATGTTTCTGTAGCTAAGGAAGATTATCAAAAGGCTTTGAAGTTTATACAATTTGAACTGAAAAGAAATAATATACCTCATTTAATGGTTAAGCCAGAGCTTTATGATGAAGTTAAGAATGGAAAATATGTGATAATTCTTTTACGTAATAATGACGATTTGAGAGTGGTAAGGACCATAGAAGATATCTTATATAATCTAAATATTAGACCTGGGCCCAAGCCTTTAATAAAGGGAATATCTTTAGATAAGTATATAATAAGTAAATATACTTTTGGCGCGTGGGAAAACAATTTTGGTGGAGAAAAAAAGATTAAACCAATTCTTGCATATAATTCTGATACTGGGAAGTTGGAAACTATATCTCCAGAGACACCTTTGCTTCCAAAAGTTGTTACACAATCTGATTTATTGAATAAAAATTTCAAAGAGGGAGATGTGATTGCTTATTTTGCTCCTCATGGTGATGCTAGAATATATTTAATGGGGGAAATAAAATCCTTTGACGCAAGTAAAAAAAGAGTTCTCGTTTCAAATATTTTTGGTTCAGAATTTGAGATCCCAATAAATTGGGTATCAAATACACCAAACATTCATATCTTTTACGATAAACATAAGCAAATCGAAATACGACAATTATCAGAAAAACTATGGAGGAATTCTCTATCAAAAAATCTCGCCTCTAAATTAAGCATATCGGATGTTGAGCTTTTGTTAAAGAATGGATTTTACCTTAAAGGTGATTTAGTTTATTACCTTTCTGAAGATAAAAGAATTTATAGCTTACCTCTCGATGATTTTCTAAAATCTCCCTCAATTGAAGATATTTTTTGGGATACATATAAGAATCATTTAATAGTTATTCCTAATTCCCTAAGCGAAAAATATCCTGCGAGACTTAAAGGTCTTGCTATAACTAAATCTGTTTATAATGATATAACTTCTTGGATTAATAACATCCAGCCCGGTCAACAGAAAGGTTTAGTTGCTTTCCTTACAATGAATGAAAAAGGAGTGATAGACAAAGTTTGGTTAAAGGGCATAACTGATCCTGTTTATGAAGGAGTGACTCTTGGTTCTATCCAAGATTTCCATAAGTATATATTAGCAAAATATTTGAACCCATTAGAGTTTGGTCTACATGGAAAACTATTGGCATATTTCGTACCAGAAGGCTTCTTACCAGATTTAACCTTAGGGCAACTTTTAGCGTCTTTTGAGTATGATAAAAAGGATGTTTTTCATTTATTGCTTATTTCAAGAGAATTAGGTGAAGTAAAATTTAATTTTTACAGAATTGATTTTTCCAAGTTATCGAAGGATGATATTCAATGGCTAAAATACATAGCGAATGAATATCGAAGGAGAACTGGAACAGAATTAGCTTTATCTACAATAAGTGAGCAATTGGAGGCGCACCCAGATTTAAAAGCATATTTTGAAAAACATTCTAATTTCCACAAGATTGGTACACAAAATATTGAAATGGTTCATAAAATTGATGAAACAAAAGCTTTCAAAATTGCACTACTTAATGGTGAACAAGCCATAGGTGGTTTGGAGAGATCTCTAAAAAATCTTAAAAAAATGATATTTTTTGGCAATGAGTTAGATCTTCAAACTGGTTTTACATATAGATATTCTTTTAGATACGCTTCTAATATATATACAGAAATACGCAGAAGAGTGGATCTATGGGACAGTATTTTAGATAATCTGTTAAAAAGCGGTGAGATATCCCAAGAAATTTACAATTCTTATAAAAACATAATAAATAAAGTTTACGAAATAGGATTAACCATTGAGCCAGGGAAGCCTATAAAGGATACTTTGAAAAAAATTGATGAAGCTTTAAAGTCAATAAAGAATGAAAAGAAGACATTATTTAAATTATTATCCTATCAATCTAAAAAATTATCCATAGAGCCCAACACTGGGTTTAGTGAGGTCGCTAAAAATATAGAACCTACTAAATTACCTGAAAATATTGAAGAGTCCATAGAGAATTCTGCAATCGCTAAAGTAGCAAAAGAAGAAGCTGAAAAGGGCATAAAAGAAATTCCAAGTCAAGAAGAAATTCTACAAAAAATTGAAAGGGAACAAGAAAGATTAATATCAGAAACACCAAGAACGAGTTTTGAGCCTACTGCTCAAAAAATTGGTAAAGTAGATGAATTAACTTCCAAGATTGATAATTATATCCTATCTAGTAAAATAGCAGATTCGTTAACAACAGAAAATATTAGAAAATTGTTGGATGGAAAAGTAGTTTTTGTTGATGATAATTATTTGCTTGTATTATCTCCAAAAGGTCAATTAACTTTAGTTCATTTTCCTGATAAAACGTTTTTATATTCTTCCGATGGAACTAAGGCTGTTATAAAAATGAGATCCACACCCTACCTAACACCAGACGATTTAGATGAATTAATAAAAAAGAACATACCTATGGTTTATCCGAAATATAAGCTTCCCGATGAAGTTCTTGTAATAGGAATTGTGGATGGAAGGCCTGTTGAAAAACTTTATGATTTGAGAGAATTCAAAAAGTTTGTTGAAAATGAGGGAACGCCTTCAGCAAAAATATCAAGAGAATTTAGAGAAAAATTTAACTCTTATTTAGATTCTATTCGTGGAACAGAAGAAGAAGTTGTAAAAGCGTTAGATAAATTTTTCAATATGAAAGGGTTGCCGGAAAAATCTGATTTAACTATTGCGGCAGGCCCGGCAGTAAAAGTAAAACCCAAATTACTCAACATCGATGAAGATTATCTTCAATTCAGGTTAGGAATTTCTATTATTAATGCCGAGACGGCACAAAACGTACTTTCACCAATATATGCTATAAGGGACGATTTAGAAACTAATTTTAAGTTAATGGGAATAAAGACCCCTGATGACATAGCAGATGGTATGACAATAAAAATAAAAGGAAGAGATTATGTTTTACGTAAATTACCTAATAACCAAATTTCTATCGAGCTTGCAGTTTTTCGTGAGGGTGATCCATCCCTTTTAGAATTCCAAAAAGTGGGCACATTTTATCTTGTTGATGGTGAAGTTAAAGATGCGTATTCATGGAATAGAGCGGTGGCTTCTACGTTCAAAGATGTAAAGGCTTCTCAAGACCTCAGGGATGGCAGATATATTCTGAATACAAATAATTACAAAATTGAAAAAATGGATTATGGCTCAGTAGTGTTTGAAAATAATAGGCCAGCTATTTTTAGTATTGTAGGGGCAAATAGGGAAACCATGTATGTACCTATTTCTATTGATAGATCGCAATTTTTGCAAAAAACTTTCTCAGAAATCGGAACTGCTGGGATAGGAAAAGAATATGCATTCGGTTCAGACAATGGAGATGTCTATAGATTTACCAAAAGACATTGGGAACCCGATTTAAAATGGGAAATGGAAGTTAATGGAAAACCGGCTGGATTTTTGACGGATGAAGGATTAAAAACAAAAATAAGAGAATTAGTGGGTTCTGGTTATAATCCATTAATTCCCGCTTATAGGTTTAGTCCAATCGATGTTGAAAAAGAAATAAGAGGACTTTCAGAGCCTTATTATTCTAAAACTTTCTCAAATGGTCAAGAAGCTTTCAGACTTAGAAATGTTGATGGTCGCATTATATTAGAGACAGGGGGGATGCAACCAAGAACAATAACTGTTGAAGAGGCTCGGTCACTTCTAGCAACATCTAAAAGAGTAGAGATATTAAGCACAGATGGTGCTAATTTAATATCCCAAACATCTTTTTGGAAACAAATATCAAGGCCAGTAGGAATATTAACAAAAGATTTTTATCCTTTAGTTGGTCCGGCTGATTTTATTGCTTTTGGCGCTATAGCAGCATTTTCTCTTTATAGTATAACTGAAAATAGGGAAGAAATGAATAGGAGAATTGTTTATAATACGGTTGAAAATTTTGCGGTCGAGCCTCTATTAGTTACAACAATTGCAAGGGGTTTAGGTCTGAGAGCAGCTTTCAGTGGCGCAAGGGCTGCTGTTGCGGGCGTAGGTGGCGCAATTACTCTAGGAATTTTAACGGCTGTAGTTGCTGCAGAAATGGTTGCAGAAGATACAATAGAAGAATATCTAAGAGGTAATAGGTTAAATGATATGGGTATACCTATACCTAATGATTTGGGGTCAGCTTTAGGTAGAGTTTTTGGAGGATATTGGGACTTTTTAATAAATTCAAATAGTGAGCAAACTCTAGAGAGTAGCAGTATGTTTAATACAGTAGCTACATCCATTTATAAAGACTTATCTAATCAAGCATTAAAAAACTTTCAAAATTATATAGATTCAAAGATTGGTAATAAAAATAATGAAATCCTTAAGGGAATACAAAAAATCATAGAACTTCACGGCACAGGTCCTAAAGGAAACTATGTAGACATAATCGATGGTACGGAATATGTGTGGTTTATGGAAGAAGGTAAGTTTGAAGTTAAGTATACAAATGAAGCCGGGAATAAAGTTACAATAACCTATAGAATAACTGATGCGGGTATTGTACCTACTGAATATAAGGAAGAAGGTAAAGTGGGCTTTGATGCTCTCGGTTGCTTAACACGTCCCTTAGGTTTAGGTGGGAATTGTTGTTTAAATCTAGCTGGGTGTGATGTAGGAATAATAGAAGAAAGGAAGATTAGTTTCTCTGATTTACAACATGAGGCTTTCAATAGGGCCGATGATTTAATTGTTGATAGAGTAGAAGGAGATTTAAATAGATTGACTGCCTTTACAAAACCCGATGAAATTCTTAATGAAGCTCAAAGAATAGCCGATAAACTAAATTCAGATCCAAATTTTGTTCAATATTATGGTAGGCCCATCACAGCTTCAGAAGTTATTGAACTTGCAAAACCAAAAATTAAAAAAGATGCTGAAACAGAATGCCTACAAGCATTTGCTGGAGATATTTATGGTTTCTCTTCACAAGAAGCTTATGATAAATGCGTTGAAGATACATATAAGAAAAAAGTTCAGGCATTCGAAGAAAGTCATAATCAGATAGGATTTAAAGATTGTTCACAAGCTGGTGGAACATGTATGCCACCTATACATGCTGTGGAACGTGGTTGCGAGAGGTTTTACTTTTATTGCGATAGTTCACGAATGTGTTGCAAATCCCAAGTAAGTACACCGCAAGAGCCTAAAGGTCAAGAGACAATCAATACTTACGAGGCATGTGAAGGCTTACGTAACCAGGGACTAGATTCAGGTTGCTATCTTGGCAAATGCGGTCAAGGTTACATTTCAGCAGGCTATTGCGATAAGGCAAATGACGTTTATTGTTGTGTTAAGGCAGAAGGGACTGGCCAAATCAACACTTACGAGGCATGTGAAGGCTTACGTAATCAAGGACTAGATTCAGGTTGCCATCTTGAAAAATGTATTCAAGGTTACACTTCAGTAGGTTATTGTGATCAGGCAAATAGCGTTCATTGTTGTGTTAAAACAGAAGATTGTACTTCAAAGGAATTGAAAAAAGAATGTATTAGTGATAAAAAACTAAGGATTACTGGTTATGTTTGTCCTTCTGGCTATGGTAGTGATATAAATTGTCTGAAATGTGTGGAGGGTTCTGCGGAGATAGAATGTAAAATGGGATGCAGCACCAAAACTAACAACTGTGTTGAAGAAAATTTTGTACCCATAGGAAATTATATTTGCCCAAAAGACGCTTGCAGTAAAAGCGGTGAATTTTGGACTTGTGATTTGGGTAGATGTGAGGCTCTACAAGGCAGCAGTGCACCTACTGCACCTACAAGTGAATAAAGCTGTTAAATCTTTAATTACTAATATTATTTATGGAAAAAGGTCAAGCAGGTTTAATAATTATTGCCGTAGTTGTTGTATTGGCCATAATAATTTTTATGTTTTCTTCATCTGGCCCTACCACAACCTTTCCTACTGGTGGTATAGGTGGTAAAGGAAGTGCTTTGAATATAGAGCAATTAAGGTTTAAACCTGAAGTCTTTTCAGGAGAAAGTATTGTTATCGAAGTAAAAATAAAGAATAGGGGTATATATGATGCTAAAAATGTTGTATTAAATCTTTTAGGCCTAACCGATGAATGGAAAATAGATGGCGAACCATTAACATCAAATCATCCTAAAAGAACAGTGAGTTTTCCAACGCTTCTAGGAGATCCAAAGCTAAATGGTGAAGAACAAATAGCTATTTGGCAATTAACAGTTCCAAATAAAGTAACTACCCTTACATATCCATTCACCATAAAACTTAATTATGATTATAAAAGTAGATACGAGGCATTGGTTAGAACAGTTTCCCCAACTTTTAGAGAAAAGGGAAGGCTTCTAGATCAAAAGATTACTCCTGGACCCATAGTGGTTAGTCTCAAATCAGATGAGTGGCGCGTCATCGGAACTTTTACAAGTGTTGAATTAACTATTACTAATTCTGGAGGCGGAGAGGTAGTGGACAGAGTTATTACTTTAAAAAACCTTAAAAATATAGAATGTCCGCAAACTACATTAACTTTTAGCACAAAAGATTCACAAATAGAAAAAGAAATAACAACAACATGTAAAATTCTTACAGGTTCGGTCCAAGAATTTAATGATATTGAAGTAAGTTTTGATTTAGAATATAGATATTCAATAAAACAAGATAAAAGCATAAAAGTTAAACCTTTAGCTTAAGATACAAATCTTTTTAAATCTTACTAAACTATTTTACAATAATTCATCTATTCATCTTAAGCTACATCTATTCAAAACAATAAAAATAAGCAGGAGGTGTAACAAAAATGGCAGAAATGCAACAAGACAATGTTATTCTAATCGGTAGAAAAAGCCCCATGAGTTATGTACTAGCTGTAATAACTCAATTCACTAATGGTGCTTCTGAAGTTTTAATAAAAGCTAGAGGGCGAGCCATATCAAGGGCTGTTGATGTAGCTGAGATTGTAAGAAGAAGATTCTTACAAGATGTAAAAGTTAGTGACATAAAAATTGATACAGAAGAAAGGGAAGTTCCTGATAGGGGGAAGCTAAACGTATCAACAATTACAATAAAGTTAAGTAAGTGATATTTTCTTCTTCCCCCTTTCTTTATTTTATTAGAGTTATCTATCTAAAATGAAAGTTTTTTTGTGGAGAGGCTCTTCTCTAACCACGTGAATTAATATTTCCCTTCTTTCCCCCACACCAAAGCAGTGCTCTTCCTCTAAAATTTTTCTTACTCTTTCCAATTTTCTACTTTTCTCTGAAAATACAGTAAAAATTATATCACCCTTTTTCACAAAATCACCAACTTTTTTTCTTAATAAAATTCCAGATCCTTTATCTTTTGGTGCTCCTGCAGCTCTAGCAACTTCAACTAAAGCATTGTTATCTAACCAAAGGACAAAACCATTTCTATCTGTTCTCATATCAAGCCCATAGCTACCTATTTCAATATCCTCAGGCCTTATGTGACTATCGCCACCTTGCCAAGAAATAATTTCCCTCAGCTTTTTTTCAGCCTCACCTGATTTTAAAATTTCTAGGGCAGTTCTTCTATCTCCTTTGTTAGTCATTTTTAACAAAATTCCAGCCAAATCAACAGCTTTATCAATTACATCAGGAACATTTTTTCTTCTCATTAAAATTTCCAATGCTTCTCTCGCTTCTAAAGCTGGCCCTATGGCATAGCCCAAAGGTTCTTCTCCATATGTTACAGCACATTCTGTTTTTATTCCAAGTCTTTTCCCCAATTCAATAAAATCTTTAGCTAAAAGATTAGCATCTCCAATAGTTTTAACTTTCGATCCCCTTCCAGTAGGTATATCTATAACTAAAAAATTTGATCCCACAGCCTTTTTTTTACTCATGATGGAAGGAAGCAAAAGTGGATCTATAGATAAAGGATGTTCAATTTGAATGAAAATATCATCAGCAGGCGCCAAATGTAATGCGCCACCCCATACTATACAACCATTGCATTTATTAACAACATTTCTCATTTCTTCTATCTCCAATTCTACATTCATTAAAACACTAGCTCTATCTGCAGTTCCAGCCGCACTTGTTATGGCTCGAGAAGAAGTTTTTGGTATGGTTAAGCCAGCAGCAGCTATTATGGGAACAAGTAATAAGGTTGTCTTATCTCCTGGTAATCCTCCCACAGAATGTTTATCAACTATAGAATTTTTTGTTTCAAGTTCAAGTTTTTTTCCAGTTTCTATCATTGCCAAGGTTAAGTTAATGGTTTCGTCTAAACTCAAACCAAAATCATTCAAAGCAGTAACGAAGGATGCAATCTCTAACTCGCTTAAATTACCCTCCACAACATCTCTAACAATTTGAAATATTTCCTCTCGAGATAATGTTCTTCCTTTAAGTTTATTTTTTATGTATTGCAAAGATTTAGGGAATTTTGCTGGTTCAACTTCTACTTCTTCATTTTCTCTTACTTCTAGAACACTTTGAACTTCTTCATAAATTCCAATAAAATTTTTTGGAACAACTCTTTTAGCAATATTTACTATTGCCGTAATGGTTTTTTTCTTAGTTTGTATTTTTATTCTACTCCCACTTCTTATTCCTAATTCTTCTGCATCTTCAAAGTTAATGATTGCGATAGGTTTGCCCCCAGACTCTAAGCCGAGAATTTTTATTTTTAGCTTCATCCTTCATCTCACCACACAAGATTTCTTTATATCATCATAACTACACTGCATATTCGGTTTTGGAGATAAAACTTGAGGACAAACAACAAAAACTTTATCGCAATCCATTTTTTGCGAATAATTTCTTAAATCAACACACTCCCAATAAGCTCCTGCCGTTTCTGGGCAACAGTTTGTTATAACCCATTCACATCTTGGCATTTCTTTAAGACCTTTCAAATACATATTTATTAAAATTCCTATAACAGCTAAAATAAAAATTATTGTTATAAACTTCATCCCTCTCCCTTAATCATTTTAATAATTTGTTCTGGTGTTTTAATTCCTTCGTCTGTTATTATTCTTGTTACAAACTTCCAAGGCACAATATCAAAAGCAGGATTTCTAATTTTAACTCCAGTTAATTTTCCAGGATGCAAAAGTCTATGATAAACTTCTTCTGGTGGCCTTTCTTCTATTACTAGTTTTTCCCTTCTGTCAAGCTTTAATTTATTTCCCACCACATAAAATTTTTTTCCAAAATTTTTAGCAGCTAGAGCTAAATTTAGCGTCCCAATCTTATTCACAAAACCTTCTTTCCTCATAGCATCTGTGCCCACAATAACCATGTCAACTTCTTTCATGAAAAAACCTACTGCATTATCTGTTATCAAAGTTATAGGAATTTTTTCCCTTGCCATTTCTTTTACTGTTTTAATACCTTGTTGTAAAGGTTCTGTTTCTGTTGCTATGACTGAAATTTTTTTCCCTATTTTGTTGGCGTATTTTATTACCGCTAAAGCTTCCCCCGAATGGCAATGGGTCATGATTTTTGCTTCCCTTGGAATTACTTTTTGACCAATTTTTTCAATTTTTTTTGTTGAATTTTCCAGTTGTTTTATTAGTTTGTCTATTGTTGACATTTTTTTATTTTTTTTAATAATTTCCAGGCAGTTGTGCAAAACTACAGCCGTTGGGCGGGCCCTTTCTAAAATCATAGCTGCAACTTCAAACTTTAATCCAAATCCATTTTTCTTACAGAAATCTTTCAAAAATTTTAATGAATATAAAGCAATTTCCCTAGCCCCTTGAATTTTTAATTTTTTCAAATTTTTCTCTACTGTTTCTAAATTTTTCATATATTCCAATTATTTTTACAGAAAATTAAACATAAGCCATTATTTCAAATATTTCAAGAACCAATCCTTTGCTAACTTTGCTACTTCTTCCAAGGCTCCAGGCTCTTCAAATAAATGAGTGGCTTTTGGTACTATAACTAATTTCTTTTCAGCTTTAATTTTATCATAAGCTTCTTTATTGAGTTCTATAACCGCCTCATCATATTCACCCACAATTAAAAGGACGGGCGCTTTAACCTTTGGTAAATAGTTTTTTGCAAGATCTGGTCTACCACCACGCGAAACTATTGCAAAAACAGAAGGAATTTTTGTAGAAGCTTGTAATGCAGCAGCCGCCCCAGTACTAGCGCCAAAATAACCAATTCTTAAGTTTTTAGTTTCTGGATTTGTTAGAACCCATTTAGTAGCAGCAATAAGACGCTCAGCTAATAAATCTATATTAAATCTATTTTCGTATAAAGCATCTTCCTCTTTCGTTAGCAAATCAAAAAGAAGAGTTCCAATATCGGCTTCTTGTAAAACTCTTGCTACAAAAGTGTTTCTTGGGCTGAACCTATCACTTCCACTTCCATGGGCAAATAGCACTATACTTTTTGCTTTTGCTGGTAAATTTAATATACCTTCCAGCTTAATATCGTCAGTGAAAATTTTTATTGTTTTATCAATTCCCATAATATTTTTTAAGTATATTAATTACTTCTTCATCTTCAACCTGTCTGAAATCGACATAAAACTCTCCTATAGCCCCCATAAAGATTGGTTTTTCAACAACAATAACTTCATCAACAATTTTTTCTAATTCGTTAACTGTATCTCTGGGAGCTACAGGAACTGCAACAATTATCTTTTTTGGATTTTGTTTTTTTAGAAATTGGATTGCTGCTTTCATTGTAGCTCCTGTTGCAATACCATCATCAACTAATATCAAAGTTTTATTTTTAAAAGAAGGATATTTTTTTCTTTTTCTATATTTTTTTAATCTCCTTTCAATTTCTTGCAATTCTTTTTTCATTTCTTTTTTTATGTAATTTTCGCTTACTCCTAAATCTTTAACTAAATTCTCATCTATATACAAACTACCATCCTGAGCAACAGCTCCTATAGCCAGTTCAGGGTTACCAGGAGCACCAATTTTCCTTGGAACTATTATATCTAAATTTGCATTAAGATTTTTAGCAATTTCATCAGCAACAACAACTCCTCCTCTAGGAATAGCTAATATAATTGGGTTTTCATTCTTGAATTTTGTTAAGATTTCTGCTAGCCTTTTACCAGCTTCTGTTCTATCTCTAAACATTCTAATTAGAAGTTAAAATTAACTATTTAAATCAAAATCTTTTCTGAAATTTCAAATTAATGGGGTCGGAGGGATTCGAACCCTCGTTAACCGGTTGCTTCTTACTTCTCATAGCTCCATATACTGGAGCCGGTTTTCTAATCATGGAAGATGTCTTAGACCTAGCTAGACCACGACCCCAGCCACCAGTGGGATTCGAACCCACAACCCCCTGATAACTTTCTGTCATTTTTCCAGTTATCAGGTACAAGTCAGGTGCTCTACCGTTGAGCTATGGTGGCATAAAATAAATATATTTTTTCAAATATAGAAAATTTATAAAATAAAAGTTTTTTGTTTTATGAATTTTTTAGGTAAAATAATTTAGTCTAGGAAATCTTCTTCTTCAATCTTTTTTGGTAGGTATTTTTCTGTCATATATTTCAATCCTTTACCAGAGAGGGATTCCAATTCTGCTTTTATTTTTCTCTGAATCAAAAGTTTTAACTCTTTTTGCCATTCTGGACTTTTAAACCATTCATAATTTAGCATCTCTTGCGCCCTTTTAATATCAACTTCTTCAGCTTTAATGGTCCACTCCTTTAAGTCGAATTTATCTATATCTGAAATTGTTAATCCTAGGAATTTTGCCTTGGGCGTTCCCAATTTTTCTGAAATATGGCTAAGGGATATGGAGCCGTGCTTAACAACAGAATAGATATACCATCCCCAACTATCGGCATCAGTAAATACATAAACAGGGAGGTTAAATTCTTGAGATAATCTTTGAATTAATCTTCTTGCTCCTCTTGATGCCTGACCTTGCAGTCCAAGCAAAATGCATTTATGTTTTCTCCAAAATTTATCTTCATTTAATCTTTCCCAAGCCGCTACTTTTTCCACAACCAACAAATAATCTGCATTCATTTTTTTGAATTTTATGTCTTCTACATTCGAGGGAATGCTCCATCCTCCAGAGCCTAATTTAGACCAATCAATTATGTCACCCATATCTTCAATAACAACATTACCCACAACTCTTCCTCTAACATCAGCATTAAGATGTAATTGTTCCCTTAGAATGTCTAAGGAAACTTCCAAATCTACAACAATGGGATCACTTTCATTTTGTTCATTAAAGGTATTTTCATTGGAGTTGGGTAGTGTTTTCTTTAATGCATAGAACATGTCCCTTAGGCTTGTGTGTAAGTTTTGTTCTATAAGTTCTTTTGTAAAGGCGGCTACCAATAAAGTTTGCATAAATTTTTTGGCATGCGCTATGTTGAAGAAATATCTTTTTGCAGTTTTATTTCCTAAAGTTAACATCCCAGTTTTTGCATCGTATATTATATTAGATAAAGTCCTTAGGGGTATGTCTAAATTTGGATTATCTCCTTTTTCTATATCTTGTAAAATTTTTTCTCCTAATTTTCTAAGTTTTTCCTTCGCCTCCTTCAGATTCTCCCACCTCAGTTTTCTTTTTGATATATTCTTCTAACTTTTTCTTTATTAACTCTTTATCCCCCTTCGTTAGTTTTGATAAACTTTCCGCAACTTCTGGTATGTATCGAGCGAATAGTTCTCGTCTTAATTGTCTTTCCCTTAACTTAACTTTATGCCTTATATATGTGGCCAATTTTCGTCCCGCTTCTTGCAACGCTAGTTTCATTTCTTTTAAAATTTCAGGATAGCTTGCGATGGCTTGTTTTCCTTCTGATGTATAAGGTACCCAAACAGATGCAAAGTGGATTAAAATAACAAGCGGACCAATAGGTAATTGTCCAGAGGGCTGGCTAAAACCATAACGCCTCCAATCCACTTCAGTTACAGCTTCTGTAGCTACACAATCTTTAGCATGATAAAGAAGAGGAACTTTATTAGCATATCTTATTATTTTTACCGGTTCTTCTGGAGATAAGTTGCCTCCATACGCTAAACCAACTTCCACAATGAATGGAAATCCGCTGTAAACGCTGGGAGGTCTGCTAACCGCAACAAAATGCTCAGCCTCAACCTCTTTTTTTAGTCCTTCGATTATCAAATCTTCGCCTAAAGGTGATAATACATCGGTGGGCGGAGCAACTAATTTTACCATTTGCATTGCTTTATGCAACCTTTCTAATTCGTCTAAACTTAATTCTTGTGGTTTTCTGCTATATGGAACCCTTGCTAATTTACAAATTTGTTGTGCAGATTTTTTTCCAACTCTTGAAAAATCTTTTGTTAAAAAGCTAATCAAATTTCTTGCTTTAGTAGAGTATGCCATTCTTCGTAAAACTCCCAATTGAACTCCATAAGGATGTGGTTTAATTTCTTTTGGTCTAGTTGGAATTTCATTGGTAACTCTCTCAAATGTTATTTTTCCAGTAGGTCCATGATAAATGATTCTTGCATAGGGATTAGCTATTGCAGTTTGTTTTAAATATTCTAGAATAGATTGCTTTCCTTCTACATATCTTCCTTCCACTTCTAATTCTATCTTTATTCCGTGCCATTTTTCCGGATTCCTTTCAATTTTATGTGCTAGAATGTGAGGAGAGTTTTTTGTTACATCAATCATTAAATCAAAGATATGAATATCTTTCCCTGTAGACGAAATAATTTTAACAGGCTTTCCAGTTGTTAGTTGCGAATATAAGACTGCTCCAGATATTCCAATTCCTTGGGTCCCTCTACTTTGTCTCAATTTATGAAATTTCGTTCCATATAACAATTTTCCAAAAGCCAAAGGAATTTTTTCCGGCACTATCCCTGGGCCATTATCTTCCACAACTACTTTAAATCTATCTATACCAGTTTCTTTTATACTTACTTTAATTTCAGGCAACATGTTTACTTCATTGGCCGCGTCTAAAGAATTATCCACCGCCTCCTTTACTACAGTAATTAAAGCCTTAGTGGGATTTTCATATCCTAAAAGATGTCTATTCTTTTCAAAAAATTCTGCCACGCTAATTTCTCTAAATTCTTCTGCTAATTGTTCTGCTGTTACTTTTTCATCCATTTAACTCCCCCTTTGTCTTTCCAAAAAATTATAAACAGTTCCGTGCTTCTTGCCTTCTAAAAGCATTTCTACAGCTTTCTTTGCTTTTTCTAAATCATTCCATTTTCCAATAATACTTATTGTTTTTCCATAAATTACTATCTTTACATTACAAATCCTTTCTATCATTTTTTTAATCTTCCCTTCCCTTCCTATAACTCTACCCTTCAAAACAATTTGCCTTTTCCTTGATTTACCCGCATATTCCTTTACTTCTATTGTTTCAAAGAAATAATCTTCATCTAGAAGGGTTAAAGCATCTTCAAAACTGAAACCTCTTCCAAAAGCCTTTAATACATTTTTAACTCTTAAAAGCATTAATGGATCTTCGCATTTTATACCAATTTCTTCGTTTAAATTTAATTCTGCATTACAAAATTTTTTCAATCTTTCTACCCAACTTTTATTTTTCTTCAGAAGTTTAATCCTTTCTTCCGGTATTGCTAAATATTCTATCATTTCAACCATTTTTTAAACCAGAGGGCTGATATTTCAAAAGCATAATTTTTATGTTCAGGATTGGAAAGGCTGTGATCTGCATCACTAATAACTTCTAATTTTTTTGGTTTATTGGCTTCTTGGTGGGCTTTTTCTGATTGTTTAGGATTAACTATCGCATCTTTAGAACTCACTATGAATAAAATCGGACAATTTATTTTTTTTATAGCGCTAATTACATCAATATTAATTATTTCCTCAAAAAATTTTTCACTAATTGGAATTCTTCTGTTGTCTTTAGTTAAATAATTCACATAACCTTTCCTTTCCATTTCTCTTAGTTTTTCATGGTCAAAAAATTTTAAAAAAACTTCTTTCGGAAAAATTAAAGGATTGATTACTGTAATACAATTAATTTTTTCATTAAAACTTAAAATGGCTATTGTTCCCCCTAAGCTGATTCCAAACAATCCTATTTTTTCATAACCTTCAGTTTTAACTACTTCTATTGCTCTTTTCATATCTTCAACTTCTTGTGATATAGTAATATCTAAACTGCTGCCTTCGCTTTCACCATGGCCAACAAAATCAAACCTAAAAGTTGCAATATCATGAAAAGAAAAAATCTCAGCACCTTTTTTAAAATAATCTTTGTTTCCCAAAAATCCATGGGCAAATATTACACATGATTTATTTTTATTAGCTCTGTTTAAAATTCCAACTCTTTTGTTTTTACCTGAGTAAAAAATGATTTTTTCTTCAGGCATTTTTCACCTCTAATTTTATTTCTAATTTTATTTTTTAGAAATTTATTCAATGGAGATACTTTTTATGTAATTTTTTCTTTTTAACCAATTTGCTTGGGTAGGAGTATATTTAAAAATCACATCCCCCCTTTCCTTACTTTGAACCTTCCATGGCTCTACTAAAACTAAATCCCCAACTTTAATCCAAATTTTTTTCCTCAATTTTCCAGGAATTCTTACAATTCTAGTATTACCATCATCACAAATTACTTTCAATTTGTCCCCTCCTAGCATTTGCTCTACTACCCCCAAAACTTCATTTTGTTTGGGAATTCTAATTCTGGCTATTTCCAATTCTTCTTGGGTCAATTCTTGCTTTTTCGCCATCCCATCACTTTATTTAGTATTTTACACCATTAATTAAATTTTAAATACATATCTTTCTGTTTTTAATGAAGATAATATGCGTTATGTAGCTTTAGTCCCAGCTTTTAATGAAGAAGAGAATATAGAGAAAGTGATTAAACTTCTAAAAAATTTGTTCTATATGGATGTTGTTGTAGTGGATGATGGCTCTAAGGATAGAACAGCCGAAATAGCAAGGAAAAGTGGTGCAATTGTTTTAAAACATAAAATAAATAAAGGTAAGGGCGAAGCCTTGAGGACTGGTTTAAATTATATTTTAAAGAAACATAATGCCAATTATGTTGTTTTAATTGATGCTGATATGCAATATCATCCTAAAGAATCTGTAAAGTTGTTGAAATTATTGGAAAAAAACGATGCAGACATTGTTATGGGATATCGAAATTGGAAGAGCATACCTTACTTTAGACATAGGCTGGGCAATTTCTTCTGGCGATCACTTTTTAATTTATTATTTGGGACAAAGTTTAAAGATACAAATTGCGGCTTTATGGCTATGAATAGGATAGCTATAAAAAAGATTAAAAACAATATTCATGGGGGCTATATCATAGAAAATTCTATTTTAGCATCTGCTCTAAAAAATAAATTAAAAGTAATGCAAGTTCCAGTAAGTGTGAAGTATAAAAAGAAAAGTGGTATAAGAAGAGGAATTAGGATATTTCTAGGGGTTTCAACTTTTATATTGTGGGAAGGTTTAAAATATAGATTAGGCATTAATTGAACAAAAACTAATTTTTTAAATGGATTGATTAATTTAATAAATTTCAAAGTAGATTTAGAATAATTTAGGGACGGTAGCTCAACCCGGGAGAGCAACTAAAGCTCTAAACCGCCTGAAGAGCGGTGCGTTGTGGGTTCAAAAGGCTCTTGCCTGAAATTCCCACCCGTCCCATATAATTAGAGAGATAAACATGGTAGAAAAAGTTTGGGAAGGAGAATTAATTGAAAATAGAGTAATAATTTGGGATAGTCAAGCTGTTAATCTTTATGATGATTCTGGTTATGGTAAGCCCTTACCAGAGGACAAACCTGATAGAGTCGAATTAGATTTGGTGGAAGCCGCTTACTTATTAGAAAAAGGTAAGTTAAAAGTTTTTTTAAAGGAGGATAAGAAGAAAAGATATCTTAACTTTAATGAATTAATGGAAATAGGAGCAAAAAATATAAATCAGTTTCACCCTCAATTTATAGTTTTTCGCGACTTAAGAGAAAGAGGATATCTTGTTAAAACTGGTTATAAATTCGGTGCGCATTTTCGTGTTTATGATAGAGGAGTTAAATTGAAAAGAGGTCCAAAAGCTCCTCATGAACATACTAAATGGGTAGTGCATGCAGTACCAGAAGAGGCTGCCTTTTCATTACCTGAAATGTCTAGAGCAGTTAGATTAGCACACAATATAAGAGCGACATTTTTATGGGCAGTTGTGGATAAAGAGTCAGATGTCACTTATTATCAAATAACTCGTGTCACACCTTAATCTCAATAGCCATTGATTAAGCATATAATTTAATTTTAAGGAAAGATGGTGATGAAATGGGAAGAATAAAAACTTCTTTTATTAAAAATTTGGGGGAAGAACTATACCAAAAGTATTCTGATAAGTTTTCTGAAGATTTTGAAAAAAATAAGGTAATTCTCAAAGAACTTATTGACATGAAATCAAAGAAATTGAGGAATATTTTAGCTGGTTATATAACTAATCTTAAGAAAAGAGAAAAATTACAACCATCCTAAAGGTTTAATGTTTTAAAACATAAGTAAATTTTAAGAGGAAGATGCTAAAAAAAGCTCAAGCAAGAATAGATGAATTTGCTTTTGTTCTTCTTGCAGGTGTTATATTAATTGTTATTTTAATGGTTGCTTGGACGACTCCAACTTCTGCTATTCCTTTAGTCGAGCCCAATTCCATCTCTTTAACTATAGGCTTAGGTACAACTAAAAGTGCTGTGTTAAATATAACTGGAATGCCTTCTACAAATGTTACATTATCAGCTTTTGGTAACATTGCGAAATTCACAAGATTCAGTAAAAATAATTTTGATGTCTTTGGCTCCGAGTTAGTTACGGTAATTTTCTCTATACCACCCAATGTTGCTACAGGCCTTTATACAGGAAAGATAATCGTGAATTCTTCAGCTGGCTCAGCAAATATTCCTGTAGAAATAAATGTAGTTAATATAACAGCTCAACCCCTTTCAGTAAAGGCTATTCCTCTAGGGGATTTCTCTATAGTTGGGCCTAGCAAAACATTAGATTACAAAGAGAATCTCTATGTGGAGAGAAGCTATTTCTCAGAGCGCATATCGATAATTTCTGGTGGCTTCTTAGCT
Organism: Candidatus Aenigmatarchaeota archaeon; assembly: GCA_038998625.1. Classification (GTDB taxonomy): domain Archaea; phylum Aenigmatarchaeota; class Aenigmatarchaeia; order CG10238-14; family SCSR01; genus JAWADS01. The sequence goes on from JAWADS010000001.1 coordinate 54,142, forward strand.
GAAGAAGAGCTTGCGGCTTTAACAGGCGCAACTCTACAACTTTTCATATCTGAAACTAATGGATTAAGTAATTTAATTGTGGAAGTAAATGGAAAGGAAGTTTTCAAAGCAAAAGTTGACATGGGCTTAATAAACATACCCATAGATCCAAGTATTATTGGTGAGAAAAATGTCATTAAAATAAGGGCAGATCTTCCAGGATGGCTATTTTGGACTTCTGCATATTACAGAATTGAGTCAGCTAAATTCTATGTAACTTTAAAAGGAATATTTTCCAAAGAATTTATTTTTTCCCTTTCTCCAATGGAGGCGACAAATTTTGATAGATTGCAAATCCAATTTATAGTTTTGAAATATTCTTCCCCTCTACCAGAATTATTTATAGAGGTGAACAATCAGCCTATATATGCTCAATCACCACCTTTGGCTTTATTTAATGCAACCTTCACAAAAGATTTATATGGCAATGGCTTGATGATGTTGCCTGGCAATAACACATTAAGATTTTTCTTCAGAAGGCCAGGAATTTATGATGTTGGCAATGCTTTGCTATTGTTCTTTTATAGAGGATAAGCAAATGGGCCTGTCCGGAATCGAACCGGAGTTTCGACCGTGTGAGGGTTTAACGCTTCGTCGCGTCCTACCACTAGACTACAGGCCCTTAACTAATTATTGAGCCTTGGAAATCATATTTTTTAGTGAAAATTTGATTGAATTCTTCCCCAAGTTTTTGATCTAAATTTTCTAAAATTTTTTGGATCATTTCAAAGAAATCATATCTACAAAGGAACAAGTCCTCTGATTTCACTTTCGCTTTGATTATTCCAAATATTTCGATTTGATTTTTCTTCTTAAGCCAAGTAGCTAAGGAGGAAAAGAATTTTTGTACTTCTTCTTTTTTAATAATTCGATTAATGGGCCAACCACAAATAGCACAATATTTACCATAATAAGAATCAGATTCATCTTCAGAATCTCTGCATTCCAAACAAACTTCCAAACCATTAAAATTTTTAGAATCCTCTACAACATCTCCACATACGTCACAAATTTCTAATGTAGAAGTATTGTTTTCTTTGAAAATATTTTCAGAGTATTTCCATATGACATCAAGGATTTGGGGTTAGTTTTCCCCTCCAGATGCCGATAAATTTGTGTAAGAGAAATTAATGTTCTTGAACTTATCGCACCTGGAGGTTCTCATGATAATAATTTTAAAACTGTTAATTTTTAAAAGCTTTTCTATACTTCTTTATCTAATTTAAAAATCTTTAAGAGATTTCTGAGTTCGTAATTTTTTTTCTTTCAGTATGATATTTTCATTAAAAACTGGCTTACCATACAACCCATCTGATCCAGCGATGTATTTAACTTTCCCTTCTCTAACTTTTATAATTGCGTCTGCAATTTTTTCATTCGTAACTTTTAACAATTCTTCCTTAGCAACATTTAATAAAACATTGAATTCATTACCAAATTTTTCAATGATTTTATTATACTCATGTAAAACTTTTTTTGAATAAAATTCTTCACCCAAGATAAAGGAAATTATTTCATATAAAGGCAACAATGTTTTGTAAGGAATGGCATCTTTAGGTATAAAACCTTCTGGCCTATCTGCTAATTCTTCAACCCTTTGCAATACTCCTACAGTAAGTTTTCTCTTACATTTTGGGCAAGTGTTATTAAACTTTTGTGCTTCTCTAGGATGTAAACTTATTCCGCAACTTCTATGGCCAGTGAAATGATATTTTCCATAATTTGGGTCTGTTTCAATAGTATACAAAAATTTTTTTCTATCTTTATTTTTTATCGCATTATAAATTTCCTTGTAGCTTAATTCTTCTAGCTCTAAAACATTCGCCTCCCTTCCCAATCGCCAAGGATTAGCTGAATGAGAATCAGAATTGGACATTAAAGTTACTTTATCTAAACTACTTAATCTCCAATTCATAGCTGGATCACTGGACAAACCAGTTTCTAATGCAAAAATATTTTTTATTTGATCTTGATAGCATTCTTCTAAAGAATCGAATCCTGATTTTGAGCCGAAAACAGAAAACCATGGAGTCCATGCATGGCTCGGCAAAATTATAATATCTCTAGAAATGCTCATTAAAATCTCCACTAACTCAGGAGAAGTTAATCCATTAAAGGTAGGTCTGCCATCTAACTCTAAATTGCTTTTTTTTGATAAAACGTCAATGATTTGCTCTGCCGTTTCGATATTTGGTACATAAAATAAATGATGAACTTTTCTGATTTTTTTATCTTGCTCATAAACAGTATTTACCTCACCAGTTATCATCCAAAAAATTTTGTATTTATAAATTCCGCTATCGCCTATAGGTTTCAATTTTTCTTTTAACTCCTTTAACCATTTTGGATGTGTGCAATCGCCACTACCCAATAAATTTAGACCTTTAACTATAGCGCCATTAGCTAGAGTATCTATGGAAATATTTTTACTCGTGGCACGTGAATATTTTGAATGGATTTGTAGATCTGCAATTATTTTCATCACAACCAACTTTTGAATTTCCAATGGGAGTGCATTTTTATTATCATCAAATCAGATAAAAAATCTAAAATAAGATGGGCCAGCATAGACAAAAGAAAAATTGCTATAAAAGTATTGATAAGATTTGCGATGGGCAATGATATTAAAATTATCAGAATTGTTAAAAAATTGTGGAAAGGCAAAAAAGTTTTTCTATATCTATCTGCTTTCATAACTTCTTTTATGAATTTCCAAAAACCGAGATTCTTATACAATTTTCTCATGGTGAAATGATCGATATCCGGGAATAGACATCCAGCAACAACAACTAAAATCAAAGTTTGAAAATCTATTTTTGGTAAATAGTAATGAATTAAGCGAATCATTAAAATTGGCAATACGATATGGGAAATATTGTGAAGCATTATTTTTATGTTTACCATATTTTTTCATTTCATTTTATAAAAAATAAGGTAGCAACAATAAAAATGCAATCAAAATCATTAAAAACCATAACCATGGTTTCCATGCCACAATCTTACTTCCATCCAAGGGCGGAACAGGTAGCAGATTAAAAAAAGCTAACCAAGAGTTTATTAAACTCAAAAAATCAGCATAAGTTAAGGGTATTAATGTGAAAAGCAATGCAAAAGCAATGTTAACAGCTGGACCTGCAGCAGAAATTATTCCGGATTCTTTTAAAGTTAATCTTACTGCTCTATAGCCCCATCTTCCGAATCTGAAAGGAAAAATTACAACAGCACCTGGGGCAGCAAATTTAAATCTACCAAAAGTTATGATGGCCGTTAATAAACCTAAAACTAAGCCAAAAGGCCATACTTTAAATTGAGCATGGCATCCAAATTTTTTTGCTGTAAATTTATGGGCCAATTCATGAAAAAGAAAACCTATTATTACAGCTATAAGATAAAGCAAAATTAAATCTACCCTTGAAAAAGCATGAGGATAAGAAAAAATAATAGTTAGAGCAATAAGGGCAACGATAATATCTCTTATTTCATTTTTTTCAAAAATTTTCATATTATTCCTTTATGTCAAAAAATATTTTAATGCTTCTTCAATATTTCCAACTTCTCTGATTTCTATTCCAGAAACTTCAGAAACCACCACTCTTTCTGGAACATATTCTATTCTGCAGTATGTAAATCTACCAATTCTTTTACAATCTTCTACAGGCTTATAATTGGTTTGCATTCCTTGTCCAGAAGGTACTAAAAATAGTTTTGCACCTATTTGTTTAGCAGCATTGGACTTTGCAATTATTCCACCCACTGGTCCTATAGTGCCATCAAGATTAATAGTTCCTGTTATCATAACACTTTGATTAACACTTTTGTTCTGAATGGCAGCAATGGTTGCTATAGTCAATGCAGCTCCTGCTGAAGGTCCTTCTATAATGGTGGCTTCTGTTTCCACTGAATATATTAAATCAATTTTAGAAAGATCTGCTTTCGTAAGATTTTGAGCCACATCTTTAGCTATTCTTATAGATTGTTGTGTATCTATCCAGAATAAAATTTGATTAATGTCTACAAGAACCCTTCCTTCCCCAGGCAAAACTTCTACACTTAACTTAACTGGCACTCCATTTCCTTGATTATCTATTGCCGGTACAAAAAGACTTACTTTATTTTTTGTTATGTTAGTTATTTCAAAAGTTTTGTTAGCACTAATGAGCTGAGTGCCGATATTTTGATTGGATAAAATATTTACTAATTCTAGTCTAACGATGGATAAAATTATTAAGGAAATTAAAATTAGTGAAAAAGAAATAACGTTAATTTTTTTCATACGTATTTTAATCCTTTCTTCTCTATTTAAATTTTTTCATTAATTTTTTTAATAAAGAGAGCGGGAGTGCGCCCTTGGTTGTTACATATCTATAAACTATTTAACCCAAATCCCCTTCTCAGCTCAGTGACTTTCAAGCACCACACTAACTAGCTTATGGCTGCTTGGTTCCCCACCTGACCAGGTTCGCTAGTTAGTTGGCCCTGAAAGGCTGAGCCTCTTAGTTAGAGATTTGGAATAGCCTATAGATATGTACCGCCCAAAGGCTTCGACTCGGCCATCAGGACCATTTGCCGATGTAGGCGAGGCCCAGCCGCCCAGGTCTAACTCCCGCAAAAGAAAATATACTTTCAACCAACTTAAATGTTTAACTTTTAAGAACTTTTTCAATTCTATTCATAGCTTCTTCAATCTTTTCATAGGCAGTAGCATAGCTTAACCTAACAAAACCCTCCCCATATTTTCCAAATTCTGTCCCTGCCACAATGATAACCTTTGCTTTTTCAAAAATGAAATCTACAAATTTTTTCGACCTCATATTAAATGCTTCAATATTTGGAAAAACATAAAATGCGCCCTTCGGCATATTGAAGCGCACCCCTGGAATTTCTGATAATCTTTTACAAATCATTTTTCTTCTTCTATCATACTCCTTCCTCATTTTTTCTACATAATTTCTGCATTTTTTTAAAGCTTCAACTGCAGCTAATTGATAAGCTGTGGGGGCAGATATAGTTGTTGCTAGTTTAAATTCCTTCATCTCCTTTATAATTTCCTTTTTTGCTACAGCATAGCCCACTCTAAATCCACACATGGCATAAGATTTAGAGAAAGTTTGTGTGGTAATGGCATAATCAAACATTCCATTCAAACTAGCTAAGCTAATATGTTTTGTATTTTCATAAGTCAGTTTTTCATATGCTTCATCAACTAAAACAAAAATATCCTTATCCACCACAATATCAGCAATTTCTTCCAAAGTTTTCTTGTTAAGCACATTACCAGTAGGATTAGAGGGAGTATTTATTATTAAAAGTTTTGTTTTTTTAGAAATCAGTTTTTTTAGCTCTTCACAATTAACTTCAAAACCATCTTCTTCCCTCAACTTTAAATCAACGGGAATTCCGCCTAGCATTTCCACTACTGGCCTATATGCTAAATAACCTGGATTAGGAATTATTACTTCTTCTTTTGGATTTACTAAAGTTAAAACAGAAAGTAAAATAGCTTCTTTTGATCCCGTTGTTATAATAATTTCGTCAGGTGTAGCATCAATTTTATTTTCTTTTTTTAATTTTTCAGAGATGGCTTCCCGCAATTCTTTTTTGCCTTGTAGTGGAGCATAATGGGTAAATCCTTTTTTCAAAAATTTATTAGCAGCATCCACAACAACTTTTGGGGCTGGAAAATCTGGCTCTCCAGCTCCTAGAGAAATTATATCCTTTCTTTGTTCCATTATTCTCAAGCTTTCTTCAATTTTACTAGGGCCCACAACTTTTGTTCTAAAAGCTAGTTCAGGCATAATTATTATTTTTTCTTTTCTTTCAATAATAGATTATGAGCTTAGAATATTTTTTTAATCCGCAAACAGTGGCAATAATAGGAGCTAGCCATAAGCCAGGAAAAATTGGTTATACAATTCTCGATAATTTTGTAAATGGTGGTTTTCAAGGCAAAGTTTATCCTGTAAATCCCAACACAGAGCCAATATTAAATTTAAAAGTTTACCCTTCCATTAAAAAGGTTCCCGATTATATTGATTTGGCGGTAATTGCTGTAAAAGCTGAAATTGTTCCGAAAGTTTTGAAAGAATGCGTGGAGAAAAAAGTAAAGGCTGTAGTAATAATTTCCAGCGGATTTTCTGAGATTGGCGAAAAGGGAAAGAAATTGGAAGAAAAATTAAGAAAAATTATAAAAAATAAATCGATTAGGGTAATTGGTCCAAATGTTATTGGTGTTTATGATTCTTCCACAAAAACAGACACCTTATTTTTATCAAGGGAAAAATTGAAAAGGCCAAAGGAAGGAGGTCTTTCTTTTATATCACAATCAGGAGCAGTAGGATCTACAATTTTAGACATCCTTGCAAAAGAAAATATGGGTATAGCTAAGTTTATTTCTTATGGCAATGCTATTGATGTAAACGAAGCTGATTTAATTGAATATCTTGCTAAAGATGAAAAAACAAAAGTTATCGCAGTTTATTTAGAAGGAATAAAAGCAGATGGTAAAAAATTTATGGAGGTTGTAAGGAAGGCTAACAAAGTAAAACCAATAATCTTTTTGAAATCTGGAAAAAGTTTTCGAGGAATTAAGGCTGCAGCTAGCCATACTGGTGTCTTGGCAGGAAGTGCAAGAATTTTTTCTGCAGCCCTAAGGCAAGTTAGAGCTTTGGAAGCAAAGGAGTGGGAAGAATTTTTTGATGCTTGCAAGGTTTTGAATTCTCAACCATTACCTAAAGGCAAGGAAGTGATTATCATAACAAATGGTGGAGGTTTCGGGGTTTTAGCTACGGATGAGGCAGAAAAATTAGGTTTAGAATTGAAAGATCTATCTAAAAATTTAAAGGAAAAATTGAAAAAAAATTTTCCTGAATATGTAAGTTTTAGCAACCCATTAGATTTAACAGGTGATACCACAACAGAAAGATATAAAATTGCCTTAGAAAACTGCCTGAAGGAATTTGATGGAGCTATTGTAATAATTTTATTTCAAGTTCCAACTTTGGATGAAAGCATTGTTGATGTTGTGGCTGAAATGCAAAAATTCAAAAAACCAATAGTTTGCTGTACTGCTGGTGGCAAATACACTGAAAAAATGATGGAAAGATTAGAAGAGAAAGGTCTGCCAGTTTTTAGTTCTCCAGAAAGAGCAGTAAGAAGTTATAATTTTTTAGTAAGGAGATTTTTACAAACCAAAAAACGATAAGCTTTATATACTTTTATTTTTCATTAGTATAGAAATATAGGTGAACGATAAAATGGCAAGACAATACGAAGATGAGGAAGAGTCGGAAGAGTCTGAAGAATCTGAGGAGGAAGAGTGGGAAGAAGAAACTTCTGAAAGTTTCGACGAAGATTGGGAATAAATTTTTTGTATTTTTTTCTTTTTTAATTTTTCGGTAATTTTCTTTTTTGCGATAGATTATTTTTTACACAACAATAATTCTTGATGGCTTTTTTAGTACTTATATATGTAGTCATTATTTGATGGCGACATTTATAAGGAATACCATAATGGTTTTAAAACCTTACATCTAACTTTATTTTAGGTGATATAGAAAATGGCAGTATTTGGAGGTTTAGTTGACCTCGGTGTTGCCATTCTATTGGTTGCAGCTTTAGCAGAATACTTTAAGTTTAGAGGTAAGGCAGACAAAGGATTTTCTTGGTTGGCTGTATCAGGAGTTTTCTTCGTCTTTGCAGGAACCTTCGGAACAGCAACCACATTAGGTTCATATATAGGATCTGCTGCTTGGGGAGGACTAGGGCAACTCTTTGAGGTCTTGGGTTGGTTGTTCGCACTAGTAGGAACAATATTTGTTGCCTATCAAACCCTAGTGGAGAGATAGGCCAAATTTGATTTTTCCCTTTTTCCCCCTTTTTCTTTATTCTGGTTTCTATACAACACAATAATTTCATTGAAAGCTGAATTGTTTAAATTGTCAAAAAACAAATTAATAATCAAATGAATAATCGAATGCCTTTGATTATTGGAGTCCTTTCAGGTAAGGGTGGAGTGGGGAAAACTACTTTGGTATCAAATTTAGGCGCATCCTTGGCAAAAGATTTTAACAAAAAAATTATTGTTGTTGACGGAAATATTTCCGCTTCACATCTAGGTTTGCATTTAAATCTTTATGAAGATTTTAAATTTACTTTAAAAGATGTTTTAGATGGAAAAGCTCCTGTTCAACATGCAATTTATATTCATCCAAATACAGGCTTAAGGGTTTTGACGGCCCCTCTAAAAGGAGAAAATGTTAAATTAGAAAAAATTGGTAGAGTTTTGAATCAGTTGAAGAATGATTATAATCTTATTCTTGTGGATACTGCTCCTGGATTGGGTAGAGAAGTTTTAACAGTGGCAAGACATTTGGATGGCGGCATTATAGTGACAACTCCAGATTTTCCAGCAGTAAGTGATGCTTTAAGAACTATAAAAATTTTAAAGAAAATTGGTGTAGATATTCTTGGAATAATTTTAAACAGAGTTAATGAAGAGAAATATGAATTAACAGAAAGCGAAGTGGAATCAACTTGTGAATATCCTTGCGCATTGGTTATTCCCGAAGATAAAAATGTACCTGCATCTATAGCAAAAGGAATACCATTAGTCATAGAAAAACCTAATTCTAATGCTTCTATAGCAATAAAAAAATTGGCAGCAGCCCTAATGGGAGTGGAATATCAACCAAAGAATTTTTTATACAGAGTGAAGAGATTTTTTGGTTTAGTTGACATGCAAATACCAAAGATTGTATTACCTGCCCCAAAGAAAGTTAAGTACAAAGCAATAGGGAAAAAAGAAAAAATGAGAGAGGAATTAAGAAAAGATATAAAGGAAGAATTGAAAAAAGAATTAATTAGAAGATTGAGAGAAAAAATGGCAGAGAAGGAATGAAGATGATGCCAAAAACTGAAAATCTTTTGGATAAGCTAGCGGATGAGATAGCAGAATTAGCTACTAATTCTGAAAAAATAGAAAGAGTTATGAAGATTTTAGAAGAGCAAGATGCCATAGAAAAGAGAAATTCAAATGATATAATTAATTTAAAAGAAAAAATTTCAATTCTTGAAGGCAAGCTTAACAAATTCCTAGAGGATTTTAAGATTTCTGTTGTGGAAGCTGAAAGAGAAATTACAGAAAGACATGAAAAAATCTTAAATGATATGGATAAGCAAATTGTTCGATTGCAGAGTCAGATAGAAGATTTGCGCACAGCAATTATAAGAATTAGCAATGAAGTAAAAAATCTGAAAGAAAGATTATAGATTTATTTTGATTATTCAAGAAATATATCTTAAAATCTTCAAGTAATTTTTTGTTAACCTATCTTTTAGGGCACCTAACTTCTTTTTAATTATTTTATCTTTTGAATAACGAATTCCGTAGTTGAAAATTTTTATCCATTGTCTAGGATTTCGTACTAATTTACTTTTCAAAAGTCCTCCACCTCTTGGTAAAATTGGTATCGAAATTTCTCCTACTTTTAAGCCATGCTCAAGCGCCTTAAGGTTCATTTCTGTTTCTATGAGAAAGTCATTCGACTTTAGTTTCAACATCCTAAAACTATTTTTTCTTATTGCTCTAAAACCTGCGAGTGGATCTCCTTTTACATTAAAGCCAAGAATTTTAAAGAAACCTTTCATAAAAGGCATATATATAGAAAATATAAACTTGTACTTCCTATCCGAGTGTTTATTTTTCAAGTTTCTGGAAGCTAAAACTAAGTCATATTTTTCAAGCTTATCAATAAGTTTAGGAATATACTCAGGAGGATCCGTTCCATCACCATCCAAGAATATTAATTTATCACCTCTTGCAAATTTTGCACCTATTTTCATAGCATACCCTTTCCCTCTTTTCTTGATTTTTATGACCCTCGCTCCTAATCTTTTGGCAATAATAGGCGTCATATCTTTGGAAGAATCTACAACTATTATTTCGGAATTCTTTTTAATCTTATTCGGAATAGAACAAAGAACTTTTGCTATAGATTCCTCTTCGTTACATGTTGGAATAATTATAGATATAGGAATTTTTACTCTATTCATGATTTTTATTTAAATTGAGATAATAAAAAATTTGAAGGAAACTCTTTATCTTTTTACATATTTTTCATTTTGATACAAATTTCCATACTATATTGTTTAAAAATTTACATCAATGCAGGGGGTGGGATTTGAACCCACGAAGGCACTAAGCCACGAGGTTTCTTATCTTCATCCTATCAGAGCTCAAGTAAACCTCTATCTTGAGCTTCGCGCAACTTTAAAATCTCGCGCCATTGACCAGGCTAGGCGACCCCTGCATGCAATAGTAGAACACTTTAATAAATATTTTTTTCATTTAAAAAGTCTTATTCCTCAACAACTCCCAGGCCAGATCTAAGTTGTTCTATCTGACTTTTGAGGTCTGCTAGTGTGGCTTCTATGCTGGCTACTTCTTCCATATGGGGAAGTAATTCTTCTCTAAAGCCGCTAGGTCTTAGCAACTCAGAATCCAAATCCAAAATTTTTTGCTCAATTTTCTCTAAAGATTCTTGCACTAACTTTGAATTTTCTTCTCTAAGTTTATCTAATTCATTTAAAACAGCTAGGCTGTTTTTTAAAAGAACAATAGAAGTTTTCAATTGGGCCAAATGGTTTAAAATCTGTTTATATCTATCCAATTTAACAAAAAGAGGTGCAGTTAAAACTTTTTCATGTTTCTCTTTTTCTATTTTTTCTCTATGTACTAGAGGCTGAGTTTTTGTTTCTACTTTTGTTTCTACTTTTAGTGGAACTTTAACTTCTATTGAGGGTTCTTCCCCAGAAACTTCTTGTTGCTTGACCTCTAATTGTTTTTGCGGTTCTGATTTTATAGGCTCTGTTTTTTGCTCATTTTGTAATTTCATTATTTCTTCAATGGTAGGCAGCTTAATGTTTTCTTCTACCGGAGGAGCCGAAGTCTCTTTTTTCTTCCTTCCAAATATCATTGGTATCCTTAATTTCTTATTTCATTTTTTTAGATATAAGTTTTTGTTTTTACTTTCAACGATAAAAATTTTGAAATGCGCCAGCCGGGATTTGAACCCGGGCCCTAAGCTTGGCAAGCTTCCACAACTTTTTATGTCCTAACCAGGCTAGACTACTGGCGCTCACCAAATTATCAACCAAATATATTACCAAATCCAATATTAGCTTTATTCTCTTCTTCTTTAATTTTTCTTATTACTTTATTCTCTTCTTCTTTATTTAGAGGTTTAGATAAATCTTTAGTCGAATCTATAGCTCTTTTACACTGCTCTTCTGTCCCAGAAATATAACAGTAATGACCTTCTTTGTTTAGCAGAGTTTTAGCATCTTTAAAAATTATGCTTGCCCTTGATACAATATCATCTTTAAGTAAGATTTCCCTAACTTTTTGCAGATTTTTATTATCAATTAAAAGTACTATTTCCATAAAATTTTCTCCTTAATTACTATTTATCACTATTTTGTTATAAAAAGCTTTAAGTTTTCGTAAGATTTAAAAGGCTTATTTTTCAAATAAGAATTTAAGACCAAACATGTTAACAAAAATAATAGGGTTGTATTTAATATTTGATGGGATAGTAAGCTGGCTGATATATAAAAGGCAGAAAATACTAATATTGGGCAAAAAGATTGTATCACTTTATCCCTTTAGCAAACATCATAAGATAAGAAACAAGGGAATAGTTAAAACAGTAAAACAAGATTTAAACGAGCACCTACCTAGATTCTTTAGAGTAATACTAGGCTTTACTTTGGTAGTTACACCTCTACCAATATAATATCCTGAATTCTTGTTTCCAGTGAGAGGTTTGCCTTTTTCTTCTATTTTTTAATTTTCAAAAGCCCCGAGTGGGATTTGAACCCACGACCCAGTGCTTACGAGGCACTTAAGCTTAAATTTGCTCTACCAGACTGAGCTATCGGGGCGAAGAGTTGTGCACATGAAATTATAATATCTTTCGAAGCGATATTTATTTATAGCCATATTTTTGGTGATCTTTTGAAGAAAAGCAGAAAGAGGGAATTACAAGAAGGAATGTTTTGGGAAAAGGAAAAAAATGGAATAAGATGTTACATTTGTGCGAGAAAGTGCTTTATCGCCAAAGATAAGAGAGGATATTGTTTAGTAAGGAAAAACATTAATAATAAATTATTTGTTTTGAATTATGGCAAAATTGTTTATTCAGCTCCAGAGCCCATGGAAAAGCTGCCACAATTTCATTTTTATCCAGGAAAGCTCACTTTTTCTATAGCATCGCCTGGAAGTAATTTTGCCTATCAGCCCAACGAAATTCTTCAAATTTTCAAGGATAAAGATCAGGAAGAAGTGAAGGGTGAAGATTGGACCCCAGAAAAAGTTGTGAAAAAAGCTGAGACGAGCAAATGCGTAGCCATAAGCTATACGGCCACAGAGCCTGCAATGTATTATGAATTTATGTTTAAAGTAGCTAGGGCAGCTTATAGAAGCAATATAAAAAACATTATTGTTACCAATGGTTTTATGACCCTGGAGGCGATTAAAAAAATTGTTAAATTCTTAAATGCCGCTACAGTTAACATTTACGCTTCGGCTGATGAGCAGTTTTATTCAAACTACATGCAAGTAAAAAAACTCGACCCAATTTTTGATGTTTTAAAGCAAATGAAAAAACATAGGGTGCACATAGAAATTGCCAATTGGATATTTCCTCAAATAGGAGATAGCATAGAAAATTGTAGAAAATTAGCTCAATGGATATCTTCTGAACTAGATTCTGATGTGCCCATGCATATTATGAGATTTTATCCTGATCATAAATTCTCAGAATTGCCTGCCACGCCAGCAGCTACTTTAGAAAAATGCATAGAAGAAGCGAGAAAGACTGGATTAAGGCATGTATATATAGGCAATGTTCCTGGACATATGGATGAAAATACCTACTGCTATAATTGCAGAAATCTTTTAATAGAAAGAAAAGGGTTTCAAGTAAAAAAGATTAATCTCGCTAAAGAGAGATGTCCATATTGTGGAGTAAGAATTAACATTGAGGTTTAAAAAACTTTAAGAACAATGTGAAGATATGCTGACCAAAGAGGAAATAGAAGAAAAGTTGGAAAAGGGTTGGATAAAATCTAGGCTATGGTTTGAAGTTATGTCTACTGATAAAACTCTTACAGAAAAAACTTTGAAAGAGCATATAGAGAAACTGAAAAAGGAAAAATTTACTATTGTGATAAATGAAAGGTATGAAAAGGTAGAAGAGGTTGAAAAGCCTAGGCAAAATTTGGAAAAGGCTTATTCTCAAGCTGTAGAAGTAGAAATTTTAACAAAAGATATTGAAACATTACTTTTTGATGTTATATTTTTTGCTCCTAGTGCAGTGGAAATTTTAGAACCAAAAGAGTTAAAAGTCGGAATAGATACATTGCAAACAATAATGAACTCTGTAGCAGACATTTTACATAGATTTGCTTCTGTGGGTGGTGGTATAATAATTTCAACAAAAAAGTAAAGATTTAATTAAAATTTTCCTGTCTTTTCAAAATTTACTACCACTTTTAGGAGTTCTAAATCTATATAAATTTTTCTATTTTTTCCTAGTTTTATTTATAAAGATTTTGTACCACTTTTAGGAGTTCCAACTCCTAAGAGTTGTATTTCCAATGCTTTTTAAAGCCTTTATATAGATTGCGAACCACCAATGGTGGTTCTAAATCTAGATAAAGGGGAAAATTTTTCAAAAAAGTTTACAAAGAAGGACCTCGCGCCTATATTCTTTGTTTTATATCTCGCGCGAGGTGGACCGCCCAGTGGAGCGAACCAATAAAAAAATTAAAAACCTTAAAAAATTAATTAGAAAATGTGAAACAATTTACAACCTTTTCAGTATTATTACTCTTTATTTTTCTTTTGTTTAGCCCTTTAACTTTGGCCCAAATTCAATTTTATAGTGCAGATAATGCTTTAAGCAAAGAAGGAAAAACTTTTGTGAAAAAAATAATAACTTTTTACTTCCCTGAAAAAACCTTTGAATTTTCTATTTTTGGAAAAATTGAAAATTTTCAAGCAAGTAGCAATGCTGGCCCAGTGAGTTGTGAAGTGAAATCAGAAGCTGTAAGTATAGTTAAATGTTTTATGAATTTAACACCAGAAAAAAGGACTTTAGAGCTGAGCTATGAAACTTTTGATTTTGTTAAAAAAATAGATAAAAAATTTTATTTTAATGGGGATTTTAGTATTTATAAAAATATAACTTCAGCATATTTTGCTGTTAGGCTTCCTGAAGGTGCGGCCATAAGCTCAGATCTTGCAATTAGCTCAATACTCCCAGAAAATTATCAAACAGTTAGTGATGGTAGAAGAATAATTGTTCAATGGAATATGAATAACATTTCGAGTGCTCAATCATTGAAGTTACAAGTAATATATGAAGAAGTAACCTCAACTATTGTTGGTTTAACTCTTCAGCAATTACTTTTAGCGAGTGTATTAGCAGCGGCAGGCACAGGTTTATTTTTGTATAAAAGAATAAAAAAACCTAAGGAAGTAATCCTTTCAGTTTTAGATGAAAATGAAAGAAAAGTTATTGAGATATTAAGCGCTGCTGGTGGTGAATTAAACCAAAAAAGGATAGTTCAAGAAACAAATCTTTCTAAAGCAAAAGTTAGCAGGCTAATAAAAAGCCTTTCTCAGAGGGGTTTAATAGAGGTTCAAAGGACGGGCAGAACAAATAAGATAAAATTGGTAAAAACTAAATTTATGGAATGAAAAAGAAAAAATAAGTCTTTTTTTAAAAAAATTGACTTAAAATTTCCGTAGAAACAATTATCTCGTTAATTTTATATATTAGAAACAATTAAAAGAATTATTTTATAATCTGTTTTTAACTAAGAAATTGTTTCAAGAAATTTTTATATACATTATAAATCAAAATTAACTTTAAGAAATCCCAAGCGCTGTAGACTATAGAATCGAGATGATATAGTTTACAGTGAAGAAAAAATTAGAAGGTGAAATGGAAAAATGCAAATTAAGAAATGGGTTGCCACGGGTTTATCAGCCTTAATGGCTGGAGCAACCTTGGCAGGAGCTGTTTTAGCCGCACCACTAAGTAACTACCCTGCTTTCTTTGGTGGGGAAGTTCCTTATGTGGTGATTGGCGCCACTGCAGCTTCTAGTGATGTAGTAGGAGCAGTAGACATAATGGCTAGCTTGGCAGGTGTTTCTGTTGTAGAGAAAACCGTGCCAGGCGTGCCCACTACTCAAGTTTTGGGAATCGAAAGAAAGGTAGTGATCCCAACTACTAACGCAGGTTCAGTTATAGCATCAACTACTCCAAATGCAAATCAATTTCCAATTCCACTAAAGACATATCACTTTAGTGGATTGTTACAAGGACAATTTAGCTATAAAGGGACAAGCTATAACTATCATGAAGAAGTTAATTTTGGTACAACAAATCCAATCCTAACTCATAGCTTAACAACCTACGTAAATGGAACACTAAAAATGAAAGTAGATACTAATGCAGTAGAATACCGTTATGTATTTGATAACACAATACCGGCATCTGATTTCAACTTCCAAACAGCCAATACAACAAGCTATCAAAATCCAGTGTCAGTTAAGGTAGCTGGTAAAGATTTCTTAATAGTAGCAGTACCATCCTCAAGCTCCTTTGTTGCTCTAACAGGAACTGTAGGATGGGTAACTGCTGGTTCAACAACAGGCTTAACAGTCGGTGATTTGACAGCATTAGTAGATGCTGTATATCAGAACACTCAAGCATCAATAAGAATAGTTGACAAAGACGGCAATCTAGTTGCTAATTTGGGTGTAGTGGGAACAGATGCAAGAAGTTTTACATTTGGAGGCAAGACTTACAAAATTAAAGTATTAAATACCGCACTATCTACTAAAGAATCAGTTGCTGATAGTGCGCAATTAGTATTCGGGGAAGGAGATGTAGAAAAAACTTACGACGGAAGTGATACAGCAGTAATAGCAGATTGGGGTCCTCAGTGGAAGATTTCTGGAAATTTCCCTACAGCAGGTCAAATTCAAGCTGGCAATTACATAAAAGTAGTTTATAGTCCAGCAACTCTAGATGAGGCCCAAAAGTATTATGAGGCTGGATCTAAGTTCTTGGGTCCAGGCGGTTACTTTGAGTTAAGCTATGCTGGCCTTACTCCAGATAAATTTGCTAAAGTTACTATAGCTCCGGTGTCAGGCAAAACAGTATACAATTCAACAGCAGCTTCAGGATATTCAACTTGGAGCGGCTTAAATGGACTAGAGTTTTCAACAGATGTTGGTGGCACTATAGTATATGGCGGAGTAGGATATGATAAAACATATCTTCTCTTTAATGCATCAGATTCAGCAAGTCTCTTTAATGGTACTTTCTATTGGTTAGGTTACTTCGATAAAAACACTAATAGAATAGTAAATTTAACAGCGCCAGAAAAAATAAATGACACCACCTATAGAACATTCAAATTTGATTTGTCATATGGTGGGAGCGCAGCAGTAACATACAGTGTATGGGGTGAATTTGATGGATCAACTTTGTTAAACAATTTGACAATAAATACAACAGGAGCACCAGAGGAAGTTGTTCTTGCATATAGAAATAGAACAGCTTCTTCAACCACAGCATCTCCAGAGTTAGTGTTGGGACCTACAGCAGCCAAGTCAGAATCTAATGATGTCAGAGCAACGGTAGAAGGTAGTCTTAGTGATATATCTCTTCAAGAAAAGGATGTATTAACTGACAATGGAGTAATAGTATACACAGTAAAAGGAAATGCAGATGCAGATAAGGCCGTAGTAGGAATACCTCCAGAAACAGTTTATGGTTTAGTACAGTTTGGTAAAGTAGTTGCAACAACAGGTGCCGGTCAGACTTACAAGGAATTTGTCCCAGTTACTGCCGCTGTGGCTAAGCTAGATAGCGAGCTTACAACTGCTGCTGATAGAGGAGCAAAGCATCTAATCCTGGTTGGAGGTCCTTGTGTAAATACCCTAGTTGCTGATTTGGCAACTGCGGGTAAGTTCCCATACACATGTGCCACCTGGCCAGGAAGAGACTTTGGTATGATTAAAGTAATAGACGATGCCTTTGCAACTGGTAAGATAGCGGTAGTTGTGGCTGGAACAAGGGCAGCTGATACAAGATTGGCAGCTTCTGTGTTACAGCAATATGCAACAAGACTAGCTGGTGTGGCAGCCAGTACAGTAGAAGTAACTGGTACAACTGCAGCTCCTGTAGTAACTCCAGTATAAAATTAGCTCCAGTCTATATAGGCTGAATTTGCCGACTTTTTTATTTTCTTTGTTTTTTGAATTAATTGTTTCTTGAGTAGAATTTTTAGGAAAGTCTAAATATGGTTTTGAGAATAAAAATTACAAGGGAGCAAATAATTGGATTTACTTCTTTACTACTTTTGTTTTTAGTGGGAATTTATCTTTATCTAAACTTTTATCCTGTAAGAACGGTAGTGATTGATGGTACACCCATAACTTTTAGGCAAAATATTAAGGAAGCAAAAAATGTTTTAGTTTTCCCCAATGAAGATGAAATATTCAATAAACTTTTCAATACAGCAGTAATTAACATAACCTTTGTTTTTAAAGATGCTGGGGAAAGGGAAAATCCTTATTATATTTTACAAGAAGTAGAGATAATAAATAAACTGACTTTTGCATACGCTAGACTTAATAGAAAAGTTAATTTTAACGCTATGCCCATCGAAACCTATGAAAATCTTAGAGGCACAATTTACAATCCCATTATAGCTTTAATTCATCCTATTTATGCCAATGAAACTTTTGTTATGGTAAAGGATAATGTGATTTTTATTTCTGGTAAAAACTATAAAGATTTTGATTTAGCGACAATAAGATTCTTATCTATTGCTTTAAATATAAAAATTTGATATTTGAAAAATAAAGTAGGGTTTTATGTATTGGATTGATGCAATATTGCTCGCAGCATTGTTTCTAATTTGTTATACCATGACATTTCATTTAATTCTTTGGTTTGAAAATCGAAACCATTTGTATAAAAGAGGTTATAAAAAACAAAAATTGCCTGACTTAAGTTTAATCATTCCTGCTTACAATGAATCTAATGGAATTTTGAATACCTTAAAGAGATTGCTAAAGGTTAATTATCCAAGAAATAAGCTAGAGGTTTTAGTTATCGATGATGGAAGTGAAGATAATACTTATCAAATAGCAAAGGATTTTTCTAAAAGACATAAATTCATTAAAGTTTTCAGGAAAAGGCATTCTGGTAAAGCAGCCAGCATAAATTTTGGAATTCTTAAAGCTAAGAATGAATTTGTTGGTGTTATGGATGCTGATAGCCATTTAACTCCTAATGCTTTGCTGAATTGTATGAAATATTTTAATTCTGATGATGTTGCTGCAGTCACAACTAGAATTTTAGTAAAACAAAAGAAAACCCTTTTAGAAAAATGGCAAGATATAGAATTCAAAATAATTGCTTTGGCTAGAAAAATTAAGGAAAGTTTAAATCTTATTGATGTAACTCCAGGGCCTTTGAGTATTTACAGGAAAAAAGCTTTAATTAAGGTCGGAATGTTTGACGAAAAAAATCTCTTGGAAGATATGGAAATAGCATGGCGCCTTTTAAAATATGGTTATAAAATAAATATGGCCTATGATGCTAAAGTCTACACTTTTTACCCTGGAAAATTTTTGGCATGGTTAAAACAAAGAACAAGATGGCATATTGGGTGGCTTCAGATAATAACAAAATACCTTAATTCTATATTTAAAGATCATCCTGTCGGAACTTTTCTTTTACCTGTTGCATTGTTAAGCGTAGCTTTTCAGGCAATAGTAACGGGAATAATTATTTATTTGTTTTTAACTTGGTTAATAACCATGATTTATTATATTCATAACTCTTTAGTACTAAAAATAATGCCACAGATTTTCTATTTTGATTTTCAACCAAACATTTTTACTTTTTACGGAATTTTGTTCTCTATTTTGGGTATCTATTTTTCATTAGTTATTCTAAGGCAGTACAAAAAAGGACCCAGGATATTTGAGCTAATGAGTTTTATCTTTCTATATTCTTATTTACCCTTTTTGATGGTTTTTGTTTATTCTTTATTCAAAATATTAACAAGGAGATATTCTTGGTTGACAAAATGAAGATGGGGCCCTATATTAAAGCTGGTTTAATTACATTGTTTATTTTTGTTAGTGGCATTATGTTTGGAATTTTCATTGATAATTTTCGTTTATCTGAAATAAGGGAAAGAATTTCGAGGGTCGAAGTAAGCTCTCTTGACGCCATGTTAATGTCTTTGTATTTTCAAAAATTCGGAAAAGGAGCTTGTGATATAGCTCTAGATACAAATCTCAGATTCAATCAAAGAATTTATTCTGAAGGATCAAGGATAGAAGAAGCTATAAAAGTAAATATGTTTACTCCAGAATTAGAACAAGAATGGAGAAGATACATTTTGCTACAAGTTCAATTCTGGTTTAATAGTGTTGAATTGAAAAAAAATTGTAATTTCAATTATAGCAATGTGGTGCATCTTTTCAAATTAAAGATTGAAGATCCTCAAGAAAAGGCTTTAAATAAATTACAATCACAGATTATGCTAAATTTAAAACAAAAATGCGGGAATAAGATAATGTTAATTCCAATAACTACTGATAGCAATCTTTCCATTGTAGATGCAGTAGTAAAGCAACACAACATCACTAAATTACCAGCAATAATAATAGATGAAGAAAAAGTTTTTCAAGGGTTAACAAGTTTAGAGAGGCTGAATGAAGTTACTAATTGTTAATTTTTAATTTTTTCTAAAAGTCCAGAGTTTTTCCATAAAAAATTTGCAATATTAGTAGTGCCGGGAATTATCCACAACAATAATTTCAAACCTTTCCTTTGAAAGAGTTTTGTGAAGAGTTTTATCAACTCTTCAATATTTTCTGCTTCATTATATGTCGGAATTATCCTCAACATAATTCTGGTTTAAATTTAAAGGAGCTTTAATTTTCCAGTAATTTTATCAATTTTATCCTCTTTATCAGGGCCAATTCCCAAGGCAGTAATAGTTCCTTTTTTCACTTGGGTAAGGCCAGCATCCCTCACTAAAAAGCAAGGAATTTTTTCTTTTTTCACTTTTTTGTATATCTCCTTTAATTTCTCTAAGCTGTTAACTTTAACCACAATTTTTTTTGCTCCTTCCTTTTCCCAAATTTCTGAAATGTTTTTATTTGCTTTTTTCAAACTACCAATGGCTGCGTGGGCCACTTGGGCTGCAATTTTACCAACACCTAGCTTCAAGTCCTTTCTTACCACAATAACTTGCTTATACATTTTCCACCTCAAAATACTGATTTGATTAAAGCTTCTATGTAATGGATTAATATTGTTCCTCCAAAATAACCAGAGAAGGCAATTAAAATAGTTTTTATAGTCTTCCCAATAAATGTTGCTAAAAAGAATTTCTTCAAATTATAATTACTTGCTCCTGCTAAAATTCCAACAACATCAAATGGAAAAGGTAATAGGGCAGTTATGAGAATAGTTAAAAAACCAAATCTATGAAAATGTTTTTCTAACCATCTAAACCATTTCGGCAATTTTTTCTTTTCTTCGACGACATGCCTACCTCCAGCCCCAAGAAAATAGCCTGTTAATTCACCTATGGCCGATCCCAAACCGGATGCAAATCCAACTATAAATGGATTTAATCCTAAACTTGTTACAACAAAGGTAATTGCATATAACGGCAAAGGAAGAAAAATTGTAGAGGTGGAAATTAGACTTAAGAGGAAAACTCCAAAATAAGAAAATTCTATTAAAAATTGATGCGCCCATGTTAAAATTTCAAAAATTACCATTGATTATTTTTTTGATTTTTTGATATTAAATCTAACCAATATATTCAGTTTTTTTCTCCTTTTCTTCCTGCTTCTCTTTAGGAATTATTATGGGAAAGAGTATTGGGGGTGGCAATTGAAGCTCTTCAGATATACTTAATCCTAAGCCTAAACATTTTCTGAATAGAAAGTTTTTAATTTCTATGTCAATTTTTTCTGGTAACTTCTTTTCCTTTTTCCAATCTTTTAATATTTTCTTTGAATCTTCACTAGCAAATAAAAGCTCTCCAGACATTTTTATTTTTGCTACATCTGGCTTATATTCTGTTTCAAACTCAAAAGTTATTCCTAAAGCGGTCTGTTTGCCTAAAATATTTACAGTCCTTTCTTCAACGGTTTTAATAAGTGGAGTAGAAGAAATATCTATTCTACCGACAGGATTCCCTTTTCTTTCTGCTACAATACTTTTTAAAGAGTAACCCAATATAGGCATGATATTACCTTTGAGATACCATTTTATTGAATTTATATCTTTATATAATTACCTTAACTTTATTAAGATTATTTATGGGAGCTATAAGTTTAAATGGCTTAAAAATAGAATGGCTGAAGCACGATTGTTTTAAAATTAAGGATAAAAGAGTAATTTATTTCGATCCTTTTCAACTTTCCAATGAACTTGAGCCAGCAGACTTAATTCTCATAACCCATGAACATTTTGATCATTGCAGCATTGAGGATATTCAAAAAATCATCAAAAAAACCACAATAATTGTTGCGGCCGAAATATGTAAAAAAAGTGATTTGCCTAGTATCGAAGGTAAAGTTAAAAAAATTGTTTATATGAAACCCAATTCTACTTTGCCAATAGATGAAATAACAATCGAAGCAATACCAGCTTACAATGTCAATAAATTTAAAGCTCCAGGGGTGCCATTTCATCCTAAAGGTGAAAATAGAGTAGGGTTTGTTTTGAATTACGAAGGAAAGAGAATTTATCACGCTGGCGATACAGACTACATTCCTGAAATATCTTCTTTAAAAAATATTGACGTTGCATTATTACCTGTTTCAGGAACTTATGTTATGACTGCCGAAGAAGCAGCAGAAGCTGTTAAAAACTTTAGACCAAAATTAACTATACCAATGCATATTGAAGGTGGAGTAGTTGGAACTTATAGGGACGCAAGAAGGTTTAAAGATTTAGCCAGTAATTTTACTAAAGTTGAGATTTTATAATAAATAAACAAAAAACGAAATTTATTTTATGGTAGCAAATGGAATGGAAGAACAATTATTAGTAGAGCTTTCTAAGAGGTTGGTGATGAAAAAAGATGAAATTATAAATTTTCTTCAGGATAAAGTTCCTAATGCTAAGCAAGTATATACACAATTGCTTCAAGATTTAATATCTAAAGGTTTTGTCAGGCATGTGGAACCTGTTGGAGAAAGTGTTGTAGCAATAACTCAGAAAGGAATGAAAGAAGTTAACGCAAAAATTTTTAAATAATTTTTATTAATTTGATTATATAGCCCCGTCGTCTAGCGGCCAAGGACGCGAGGCTTTGGATATTTTATCTAAAGCTCTGATTTGATTTCGATGAAGAGAAGAAACCTCGAAACCGCAGTTCGAATCTGCGCGGGGCTATTTTTTTATTTTTTGATAAAAATAATTATATGGCGAATTTGTTTTCTGTATTGGTGGTAATAATAACAACACTATCTCCTATTGTTGAATTAAACGGCTCGATACCTTTAGGAATTGCCTTGGGGTTAGATCCGCTTTTTACTTTTTTAATTGTGGTAGTAACAAACTCTTTGCTTTTTTTTGTTATATATTTCGCTCTTTTCTTTTTCTATGAAAATTTTATCAGTAAAATAAATTTTTTTAAAAAATATATCGAAAAATCAAGGAGAAAAGTTAAACCTTATGTTAAAAAATATGGATATTTAGGCTTAACAGCTTTCATAGCTTTACCTACTCCATTTACAGGGGTTTATACAGGTAGCGTTATTGCATGGATTTTGGGCATGGATTGGAAAAAATCTTTTTTAGCTATAGTCATTGCTGTTGTGATAAACGGTCTTATCGTTTTAGGAGCAGTTCTCGGTATTTTTGAATTTTTAAAATTTTTACTTTAAAGTTTAATTATATTTTATGATTCCAAAAAGAATTTTCAAAAAGGTTTTAAAGGATAAAAGGAAAAATCTTCTTGAGCATGAGGCGTATCAAGTTTTAAACTTTTACAAAATAGCCACACCAAAATGGTTTTTAGCTAAATCTAAGCAAGAAGCTGTAAATTTTGCAGAAAAAATAGGCTATCCAGTGGTTTTAAAAATTGTAAGTAAGGACATAATTCATAAATCAGATGTGGGCGGAGTTTTCATTGATTTATTAAATAAAGAGGCTGTAGCAAAAGCTTATGATCAGATTATGAAAAATGTTAAAGAAAATGCACCTAAAGCGAAAATAGAAGGGATTATAGTTTATGAGATGGTTCAAAAGGGAAAGGAAGTAATAGTTGGTGGATTAAAAGATGCCCAATTTGGTCAAATAATCATGTTTGGTTCAGGTGGTGTATTAGTAGAATTATTAGAGGATGTTTCCTTTAGAGTTTTGCCAATAACAAAAAAAGATGCTGAAGAAATGTTTTATGAAACAAAAGTTTCTCGGGTATTAAAAGGATATAGGGGCAAGCTCTTAGATGTGAAGGCTGTAATAAATTTAATATTAAAAACTGCAAAGTTGTTGGAGGATAATCCTGAAATTAAAGAGTTAGATATAAATCCAGTTATGGTTTTAGAAAAGGGAGCTTATCCTGTGGATGCAAGAATTATTTTAGAATAAAAATTAATGAATTGAGATAAGGATGACAGATTGGAAAATACATTTCATATTCGGTAACTTTTTGTCCATAATCTTTATTTTTCTATTTTTCAGCTTTGGCTACAAATTATCCTATGCAGAACTTTTTTTCATTGTTGCAATAATTCAGTTCACTAGCGTTTTTCCAGATATAGATTTGAAAAAAAGCAAGATTAGAAATTTTACTTCTGTGATTATTGCCATTTGTGGCGCGGGATTTTATATGTTCTTTTTTCAGAAGACATGGTTTTATGGACCAATCTATTTTTTAATTCTTTATGTTTTACTAAAATCTATTCCAACAAAACACAGAGGTCTTATTCATACTTTTAAGTTTTCTTTGATTTATTCCATATTCTTTGCTTTTCTTTTGAATTTCACTTTGTTACAATTAAAAATTAGTTTTTTAATTTGGTTTATTATTATATTCAGCAGTTACAATTTACACTTGGTTTTAGATAAGCTGGAGTGAAAAAATGGCAAAAAAATATAAAATCGTTTATGAATGGGATATTTGCATTGGTGCCGCAAATTGCGAGGCTGTTGCCCCAGAATTTTGGCATATGGATGAGAATCAAAAAGCTGTTCTAAAAGGTTCAAAAGAAATTAAGAAAAAAGTTTTTGAATTAATTATAACAGAAAAAGATTTGGAAAAGAATTTAATGGCAGCTAAGCTGTGCCCAGTAAATTGCATTCATATATATGATTTAAAAACTGGGAAAAAACTGATTTAATTCATATTTATCTTGTCTAAAATCAAAATATTCTTATGAAGTTAAAACTTTCGGCAACCTTTTCTGGTAAGTGCGATATATGCGGAAAAAAAGCTAAAGTTTTTGCTGCTGGAGATGAGGATACTAAAAAAGTTGTAACTATTTGTAAAAAATGCAGTGATAAGCTTGGAAATATTCAAACCAGCGAAGTAATAGAAAAGTATGGCAAGAAGGATGAAGAGGCCTTTAGGGAAGGGGTAAAATTAGAAAGAAGAATTGAAGCTGGATAATCTTTATATTATTTTAATTAAATGTTTGTTCTATGAAAGTTGATTATTCTAAAATATTGGATAAAGTAAAATTTTGGAAGAGTGTTGTGGAAAATGTTAAAGATTTTACTGGCACTAGCCCCCCTTCCATTTTTGTAGGTAGAGCTTTTTATCCAAAAATATATGTAGGGATTTTGGCTCCACCCATACATAAGGACGATGCAGAAGTTTTAGATTCGCCTGAAGTGTGGTATAAACAGAAGGCACAAATAGATCAAATTTTAAATTTTCGCGGACAGATGATATATTCAAGATTTAAAGCATCTTCTGTGAAAAGGCCTTCTGGGAAATTGATTGATATAGTTCAAGAGTTAGCTATGTCTAAAAAAGCTACTGATGTTGAGATAAATTTGAAGAAAAATCCAAAATTTAGATTTTTTTTAAGTAGCTGGGTTCAACCTGTAGGAAATCCTGCTCCTATGGCACAAGCAAGATTGGCAGAAAGTACAAAAATTGAAAAAAAGGTTGATTATCTCGTTTCAGATTATGATATAAATGCTACAGAGGCAGTTTATGAATTATATAAATACGGCATACCAGTTACCAGAATACAAAAAATTTTTTCAGCAGGTTTGTTGGGCAATATATTACAAAGAAAATTCGTGCCAACAAGATGGAGTATTACTGCTGTTGACGACATCATAGGCAAAAAGTTGATGGAAAAAATAAGAAGTTTTAGTGGGTCAGATGAAATTAGGTTATTCCATAATGAATATTTAGGCAACCATTATGAAATTTTAATTTTGCCAGGGCAATATCAATATGAATTAGTAGAAATATGGGATGTGAATAAATTAAATCCTTCAATAACTTCGGATTACGAGCCTTTCGAAGGCAGAAAAACCTATGCTTCAAATACTCATGGTGCATTTTATTCAGGAAGGTTAGCCGTTTTAGAATATTTAGAAAAAGTTCAAAGGCAAGCTTCGGTCTTAATTGTAAGGGAGGTTAGAGATGAATATTTTGCCCCTGTTGGAATTTGGCAATTAAGGGAGACTGTTCGAGATGCTTTCAATAAAAATTATGAAAGTTTTTCGATTTTAGAAGATGCTTTAAGAAGGATTTGTGAAAGGCTTTTAACAAAGGATAAATGGATGAATAAGAGTAGATTACTAAAGATCTTAAAAGAACAAACTAAAATAAAAAAATTTTTTCCATAGCCACTTTAAGGAGTTCTATTTGTATATACTAAAAATTATTCTAGAATATTCCATAAGTGAATTATGTTAAAAAAAGTTTCGCTTGCGATGATTTTTATAATTATTTTGTTTCTCATATTTTTACAAAATCAGAAAAAAATATCTCAAGATTATATTGTGGTGAAAATTATTGATGGCGATACTTTTAAGCTTTCTGATGGTAGGGAAATTAGATTGCTTGGAATAGATGCTCCAGAGCAAGGTCAATTTTATTATGATGAAGCAAAAAATTTTTTAGAGAGTTTAATTTTAGGGAGCAAAGTAGTTCTTGAGCAAGATGTTACAAATAGAGACAAGTTTGGTAGATATTTGCGTTATGTTTTTGTAGAAAATAATTTTGTAAATCTAGAGTTAGTTAAAAAAGGTTATGCAAGGGTAGTAATAAGAATTCCTGATACAAAATACATTGATATTCTTATGCAAGCCGAATCTCAAGCAAGAAAAAATAAATTAGGAATTTGGAGCAAATACTAATTTTCATATTTCTTTTTATTTTCTTTTTCAACTTTTAAAGGTCCTCTATATCCACAGTTTTGACATTCGTAAATTAAGCCCAGCCAAGGAAGAAATTTTAGCTCAGGCTTTTTACATTTTGGGCATATCATGGATATCTAAATTAGAAATATTAAAAAATTTAAGAAGCATTTACTGCGTCTAAAGCATTAATTAAACCATAACCATAAGAAGTATCATAACCTTTTTTACCTAAATCAGTAGCTGTAGAAGTTAATATATTAGTAATTTCCTCTGGAGTTAAAGTAGAGTTCTTTTGTTTCATTAAAGCTATAGTAGCGCTTACATGTGGTGTGGCCATAGAAGTGCCGCTAGCGCTCAAATATCCTCCTCCAACCCAAGAAGACAAAATTGTAACTCCAGGAGCAACTAATTCTAAAGATTTTCCTTTACCTGACCAACTTGTAACTTTATTATAATCATCAACAGCACCAACAGTTATAACTTTACTTATGCAACCAGGAATGGAAATTCCTGCGCCACCTGAATTTCCTGCGGCAGCAACAACAGATTTTCCTTTACTTATTGCGTAATGAACAGCTGTGGTTAAAGATGGTACAACAGCATCACAATTACCGCCTTTATAAGTGTAAGGAGGTGAAGTTCCTAAGCTCATGCTGATAGCATCTGCTGCAACATTATCAGCAACATAATAGATTGCTTCTATAATATCTGAAATATATCCACTTCCTTGGGCATCTAAAACTTTTCCTGACCAAATTCCAGCTGCCGGGGCGGCACCAATGGCGTCAGAATTTAACCCATTAGCGGTTATAATTCCTGCCACATGCGTACCATGCCCATTGTCATCTTCAAAATTCGAATTATTAAGAATAAAATTCCATCCACCAACAATACTATCATAAAGCTCTGGATGATCTGTATCAATTCCTGTATCTAAAACAGCTATTATTCTTCCAGTTCCATTGTAACCAAGACCCCAAACATAATTAGCATTAATTTGTTGAACGGAACTAGCATCTACAGCAAAAACTTCTAAATCCGGTTCGAGCCTCTTTACACTAACTACAGTGAACGGACAATTTAATACTGCAACAACTCTTCCGCTTTTAATAAGGGAACAACCTTCTGATACTAATTGCTGGGCATCAGAAAGTTTAGCAATAACTCTTGATTTTCCATTAGCAAGAGTTAGAACAGCAAAAAGAGATATACCTAAAACTAATAGTACAATAAAGTTCAGTTTTTTCATTAAAATTCTTAAGGACAGATAATTACTTAAAGATTGTTGTGGTGAGAAATCTAAGTTGAATTAAATAAATTAAAACTACAGAAACTGCCTAACCTCCACTATACCCTGGCAATTTTAATGCAATTAGCGAAGCTAAATTTTGTATGAGCTTTGGTTCTATTGCTATTATGTCGCTTGCAGAAACAATACCAACAAGTTTACCATTATCTACAACAGGTAATTTTTTAATTCTATTCTCCACCATTAAGTTTGCTGCTGTCTCTATTTTTTCATCTGCATCAATTGTTATAACATTTTTTTTCATTATTTCTTCTGCTAGAGTTGTATCTACATCTTTATTCTCAGCAATGGCCTTTAAAATATCAGTTCCTGTTAATATTCCAATAATTTTATCATTTTGTGTAATAACTAAGCTCCCGATTTTTAGGGAAGTCATAACTTTAGAAGCTTCTTTCAATGTAATATTAGGTTTTGCAGTGACTACTTCCCTCCTCATTATATTTCTTACGAGCACCATGTTAATAATAATTTATTTTCTAAACTATAAAAAACATTTTAAAACTTAAAAGATTAAAAAATTACTATGGCAAAAAGGATAAAAAAGAAGAATTCTAGGCTCAAGAAAATTGAAAAGTTTGTGGAAAAACAATTAGAAAAATATATAAGAATTCATAAAGAGCATGAGAAAGAGTTAAAGTATATTGGTTAAGATTTTCTTTGCTTTCTGTGTTCTCCTTTCTTTCTGATTAAATATCCAGCAGCAATTAATACGCTTCCAAAAATTGTAAATAATAGCAAGTAATTAATTATAGGCTCGAAAATTTTATCAATTAATTGAATGATTATGCTAGACAAACTAATTTCCGGTAAGGGCAGAAGCCTAGTTATTAAAAAATCTTTAAAATAGAAAAACAAGAAAAGGGGTGTAATAGAAAATATTATGTTCCAACCCAAAGATCTTAATCGTATGCTCCAACTTTCTGAGGATATTAAAATTAAAATAATACCAGCTATCGAACCAAAGATTGAATAAAATATCATTGAATTGGAAAAGTTATTTCCATGGACAGAAAAAATAACTAAAAAACCTTCTATATCTCCTCTTAGAAGGCACTTTAAGAATGGACAATTATACTCTTTATAATAAACACTGTCAAAAACTTTTAGTGCAATTAATGTAGTTAAATCATTAGGTTTTGAAGATATGATATCTTTGCACTCCAAAGTTATATTGTATTGACTTACTTGAAATTCAATAACTTCTTTTTCTTTGCAACTCAAAACTAAAATTTCATGAAGTTTTTTTATTTGTTCAGAGCTTATCTGAGAAGAAATTTGTTGGTTTAAAATGGGCAATAAGCTATTTTTTAAGTTTTCATATTCAGTAAACTGGGCCAAAGAAATTGTTATAAAAAAGATAAATAAAAAAGTTGAGAACAAGAAACTACCAAAGGCTTTGCCCATTTTTCTAATAAAAGCCATATAAGTTTTTAAACAAGTTAGACTAATAAACTTATTTATGAAAAAATACGAATTACCACCTTTGCCATACTCTTATGATGCTTTAGAGCCAATTATTTCTAGGGAAATAATGACTCTACATCATGATAAACATCATGCAGCTTATGTCAATGGGGCTAATGCAGCTTTGGAAAGATTGGAAAAGTTCAGAAAGGGAGAAGTGGAAATTGACATTAAGGCAACTTTAAGAGATTTGACCTTTAATTTAAATGGTCACATATTGCATTCGATTTTTTGGCCTAATATGCGAGGTCCGCAGGAAAATAACAGACCAGGAGGAATGATTGCAGATTTAATTAACAGGGATTTTCAATCTTTTGATTCTTTTAAAAGAGAATTCAGCAATGCAGCAAAAACTGTAGAAGGATCTGGTTGGGCAATTTTGGGTTTAGAACCAATTACAAATCAATTAATCGTGATGCAAGTAGAAAAACATAATCTTTCCCATATAGCTAACCTAAAAATTTTACTGACTTTAGATGTTTGGGAACATGCCTATTATTTGGATTATAAAAATGATAGAGCAAAGTATGTTGATAATTGGTGGCAAGTGGTTAATTGGGATGATGTAGAAAAGAGATTAACTAAAGTTTTATGATATCATCCAAAATAATTCAAATTTTCTTTATCCAAATCTTGAACAATCTCTATTTTTTCAAAATTTTTTGGTACCCAATTAATACTTGCAAGAATGACCTCAGGGAAAACAGAAGAGAAATCTCTTGAAATAATTGCAACAGGGTGACCACTTCCAAAGGCCGACTCACAAATTTTATGTGTGACTATTCTAGTTGCCCTCTCATCTAAAATTCCTATCGTGTGAATATATTCATACAGAAGTAAATGGAATAAATATGCTTTAAATAGAAATTTAGATTTTGTTGCCTCTATAACTCTTAGAGGGGTTTTGTTTAAAACGATTAAATTAGAGCCTATAGGATGAAAAGCCCCAACAAACTGTCCAGGCATTCCTCCTAATTCGGCTAACCCCAAAGTTAACCCATTTCTTTCTCTTCCCAAAAATTTTCTAACTAATTCTTTCACAATATTAAAAATTTCTGTTATATCTTTTGCTTCCTCTAGTTTTTTATCATAAGAAGTTTGCAAAAACTCACCTTTTTATTTACCCTATATAACCTGGTTTAGGTCTTTCTTCTTCCTCAGCCCTTTCCCTTATTTTTTTCTGTCTTTCTACAAACTTCTCATAATAGTTAATCATTTCTTTTGTGATGCTTGGGGTAACTTTTTTCATAGCTTCTTCAAAATGTTTCTTTTTCACTTCTTTCGTTTTTATATTTTCCCTTAAAGCATTCATAGCAGCTTCTCTACACAAAGCCTCTATATCAGCTCCAGAGTAGCCTTCTGTTTTGCTGGCCAATTCTTTTAAGTCGACATCCTTTGCTAAAGGCATGTTCCTAGTGTGGACTTTAAAGATTTCTAACCTTGACTTTTCATCTGGTGGTGGGACTAAAATCAATCTATCTAGCCTACCAGGCCTCAAAAGGGCCGGGTCCACTAGATCTGGTCTATTAGTGGCAGCTATTATGACAATATTCTTTAGTTCTTCTAATCCAGATATCTCTGTTAAAAGTTGAGAGACAATTCTTTCTGTAGCTTCATGCATACCAAAACCTCTTCTCGGAGCTAGAGCGTCTATTTCATCAAAGAATATTATAACCGGAGCAACTTGTTTAGCCCTTCTGAAAAGATCTCTAATCATTCTTTCGCTTTCACCAAACCATTTACTAGTCAATTCAGGCCCTTTAACATAAATAAAATTAGCTCCACTTTCATTAGCTACAGCTTTTGCTAATAAAGTTTTACCAGTTCCTGGAGGGCCATAAAGCAAAATTCCCTTTGGAGGAGTTATGCCTAGTCTTTTAAAACTATCAGGATACTTTAAAGGCCATTCTATCATTTCTTTTAAGGCTCTTTTCACATCTTCTAAGCCACCTATATCTTCCCATCTAACCTTAGGAACTTCTACAAGAACTTCCCTCATAGCGCTAGGTTCTACCATGCGCAAAGCATTTTCAAAATCTTGCTTAGTAACTACCAATTTTTCCATTATTTCATGGGGCAGCTCTTCTTCACTTTTCCACTTTATTTCTGGTAAAACTCTGCGTAAAGCCGACATGGCCGCCTCTTTGGCTAAAGCCCATAAATCAGCACCAACATAGCCGTGAGTTATATCAGCCAAATGCTCTAGATCTACATCCTTTGCTAAGGGCATATTCCTAGTATGAATCTTTAAGATTTCCAATCTACCATTTCTATCAGGAACAGGAAATTCAATTTCTCTATCAAATCTTCCGGCCCTCCTTAAGGCAGGATCTATTGCATTGGGCCTATTAGTGTTATGTAAAAGAATTGGAGATTCTCCACCAAAAAATGCTTCATTATCGCACCCGCAAAGATCGTAAACAAAACCATCATAAGGTAGTTTTTTTATGCTTATAACTCTGGCTAATTTCTGTTTTTTTACATTTTCATTAATAAATGGATTGTTTGTTTTTCCGATAAGTAACTTGTAGGTCTTAGAACTTTTTTTAACTACTTGATTTCCGATTTTCCTCCCAGCCTTTGTTATGAAAGAACTTATGGAGGACTTTATCCCATGCATCCTGCATAACCAATTCAATTCCAATATGATTTGTTTACTAACAGAAGTTATCTCTATTTTTCCGTCTTTTGTAATGTAGCCATCACCAGCAATGTAAGCTTTTAAGAATTCTAAGAAATATTTTTTTGGCAATTCAAACATAAATGAAGGTAAGTGTTTATTTTCAGAATCACTCCCAAAATACTTTGCAAAAAATTCTGCAAGTGGTTTTATATTATACGTAATATTGCATCTGTTTTTTACTATCCTTTTAGAGGACGGTTCAACTTTGAAAATTTTTTTCATAGTATTAATTAAATCATCTATAAGTTTTTTTTCATGAGAACCAAAGCAAAAGTCCAATTCTTTTCTTGCGTATCCTTCAGCGGCATAATATCCAAAAAGTTTCATTAAATTAGGAGTTATTTTTACTTCGCTTGGAATTTGCATATTCACATAACTGATAACTTCTGGTTGAGATAGCCCACTCTGCCATCGAGAAACTGTTGAGGGATGAACATTAAACTGAGGTGCTAATACATTAGGAGAGATTTCTGTTTCTAGCGCCTCTCTATAAGCAAATATCATTTTCTTATCAAAAACAGGCAGTTTGATGTTTAATTTAGTCTCATCATATAGAAATTCATGTGCTCTTATTTCTGTCAATTTCTTGTTCGTTCTGTTTACTTTAAACGGCAAATCAACTAAGCAATCACCAACCTTTAATTCGTCAACACGTTTTGGGACTATACCATGTTTTGTCCTTACAAAAACAGAATGGTTTCCTGTGGTTTTTATCTTCCCACCTACAAATTCAATTTCATAAATTTCATTTACTTTATGTCTAAATACACTTTTAACTTTTTTAAAGGCACTATTTCCAAAGAAAGTCCAAGGAAGATTTCTTTTTGTCTTTTTCTTCTCCAAACCTAAAACATAAACATCCTTTACAGGTTTTTCTATATTTTCTTCACCTGGATTATAAAACTGGTCGACAAATTCACCTATTTTCACTAGTTCTATTGAATTACCTTTTTTAACAAGAATTGGTGTATCTCCAGTAACACTTGCAGCAATAACAACAACTTTACCTCTTTTCTTTAACCCATCCATTAATGTCAAGAGTTGAGAAACAACTCTTCTTTCCACCTCTCCTGTTACCTCTTCTCTTTTTGGTGCAATGGCATCTATTTCATCAATAAATATTATGGAAGGAGCATTTTTTTCCGCCTCTTCAAAAATTTTCCTTAAATTTTCTTCAGATTGTCCATAATATTTAGACATTATTTCTGGACCGGATATTGAAAAGAAATTAGCTCCACTTTCATTAGCTACAGCTTTTGCTAATAAAGTTTTACCAGTTCCTGGAGGTCCATAAAGCAAAACACCCTTTGGCGGTTCCACACCAAGCCTTTCGAAAAGCTCTGGGTGCCTCAAAGGCAATTCAATCATTTCTCTAACCTTTTCAATTATTGGTTTAATGCCACCAATATCTTCATAGGTTACTGTTGGTACAGCCCTTTCCTCAACGCGCATAGATTCTGGTAATTCTGGCATTATTTCTAACTCAGTAAGATCAGTTATTCTTACCGGCCCAGAAGGATCTGTATTAACCACAACAAATCTCGTTTCTCCAGAAAAAGGAGTAAAGAAAAAATCTTCAAAATCTGTTCCAAAAAATTCTTCAAAAAAGCTACCTCTACCTTTTCTCCTAACAACAGGTGAAGGTATAATCACATCGCCTTTAACCACAGGTCGCGAATAAATATTTTGTTTGATTAAATTGGGATGAATATGAATTATTAATCCTTTTTCTGCTGGAGCTAAAACTACTTTTTTCGCTTCCTTCACATCAGCTTTTCTTATTTTTACATATTCCCCTACAGCCGAGCCGGCATTTTTCCTTGTTATTCCATCCATTCTTATTATGTTTAAACCAACATCGGCAGGATAAGCTCTTACAGCTATGGCAACAGTTTTCTTACTCCCTTCGATTTCAACAACATCTCCTTCTTTTATTCCCAATTTGTTCATGGTATTAGAATCAATTCTAACAATTCCCCTTCCAGCTTCTTCTCTAGCTGTCAATTCTCCAACCTTTAGTCTAACATCTTTATTTTCTGCCATATCACCACTCTTCTTCCTCTTCCATTACTTCTCTTTCCTTTTCAAACTCTTCAAAAGCTTTCCAAATATTTTCGTCTTCTAATAATATTTTGAAAGTTCTAAACATAACTTTATCGTGCCATTCTTTTAAAAAATTTAAAACCTTTTTAAATTCATCTTCAGGAACAATAAAACTAGATTGGTCTACTTTAATATGAGGAATATCATCTAAGATACCTTCTCTGCGATAAGTGTAAACTTTCTCCTTAGGCCTTTCTTTTGCTATAACTTCTTTTTTAATTATTTGTTTCCATCCATAAAGAGTTTTAAAAAATTTATTCCTCTCATAAATTGATTTGAACCTTTCTCCTTTAACAGTAAAAGCTACGAGCACAGCTCTTCTTCTTTGCATATAATCACTTTTTTAGTTTAAATAAACACTAACTTTTTAGATTATTAGAACACTAAAATATTTAAATTTTATCTTTTTGTTTTCTTTTTCCAATCCTTTTTACTTTCACATTTATGATTTATACACATTCTAAAAGGTCTAGAACCTTTTTTCCAAACTTGAATCATAGGCCAACCACATTTTTCACAAGCTTTATTTAAAGGAGTTATAGCACCTTCAGCAGGCAGAGGAAATCCTGTTTTGCAATTAGGATAATTGCTGCAACCAGCAAATCTTTTTCCAGTTTTCCTTATAAAGAAAACTAGCATTTCCCCAGTTTTACATTTTAAGCAAGGGCCAAGCTTTCTTTCTTCTTGCCTAGCCTCTTGCAAAGCTTTTAAAAGCTCTTTACCAATTTTATTTTCATTCTTTTTAAAATCTTCCAGAATATCTAAAAGAGTTTTCTTAGCTTCTTCTATAACTTCCTCTCTTTTCTTTTTCCCATTAAATACATCGTCCATCTCCTTTTCAAAATACCTTGTTAATTCTTCACTCACTATTTTTGGCACATATTTTTTCAAAGTTTTTGCTACAATTTCACCCAGCTTAGTAACCTTTATGGACTTTCCGATAATATATCTTCTATCATAAAGAGTTTGTAGGATTTCTGCCCTCGTTGCTCTTGTTCCAAGATTTCTAGCTTCCATTTCTTTTATTATACTTCCTTGAGAATAGCGGGCAGGGGGTTGAGTTTCTTTGGCCAATTCTTCCAATTTTATGACTTTAATAATCTGGCCAGGTTTAAGCTCAGGCAGAATCAATTCTTCCCTCTTCAAGTAAGGTTCATATATTCTTGTCCAGCCTGGCTCTAAGGTCCGCTTGCCAACAAGCAAGAAAGTATGGCCAGCGACATCTAGACTAACAGTGTTAGTTTCTCTTAAAGCTATATCTCCGAAAACTGATAGTGTGCGTCTCACTATTAAATCATAAATCTTTCTTTGTTGTGGTGTAAGTTTTGATAAATCTGGAGGTTGATGTGTAGCGTAAATAGCTGGATGTGCAGGATCTTCACGCTTGCCTTCAACAGGCACAAGCTTCTCTTTTTTCAAAATTTCTTCTGCAAATTTTTTATAAGGTGGCAAAGAAGCTAGGGCCTTCAAAATTCTTTCATAATTTATACTTGGCGGTAGTTTTTGTGAGGATGATCTTGGATAGCTTATAAATCCCTGTTGGTATAAACTCTCAGCTATATTCATAGTTTGTTGGGGAGAAAATTTAAAATGTTGATAAGCTTCAGCTTGCAAATCTGTTGTATTAAAGGGTACAGGGGGCGCTTGTTTATATTTTTTCTTCTTAACATCTTTCACAATTGCATCTTTGTTCTTACAACTCTGCAATATCTTGTCGGCGTCTTCTTTCTTCCAAATCCTTCCTTTTTCATAACTTGCAACAGCTTCTGTTCCATTTATCTTAACATGGAGCTCTAGTTCCCAATAAGGTTTTGGCTTGAACTTCCTTATTTCCAACTCTCTATCCAACAAAATTGCTAGGGTCGGGCTTTGTACACGACCAGAGGATAAAATGGCAAATCCACCCCTTTCAGCTGAATTCTTTAAAGCCAATGTTAATGCTCTAGTTAAGTTGATTCCCCATAACCAATCAAGGTAGTGCCTAGTTAGCCCAGCTTCAATTTGGGAGAAATCTAAATGTTTTGACATATTTTCATATGATTCAATCAACTCATCTTTAGTTAGGGTTGAAAATTTCATTCTGTAGCCATCATTTTTCCCAGCCAGAAACCTCAAGATATTATAACCTATTACAGATCCTTCAGTGTCGTAATCTGTAGCAATAACATATTCGGAACCATTAGCTACCATATTTTTTACCACATCAAAATATTTTTTAGAAAAACTAGACTCTTTTCTTACTTCATAGCTTGGCTTCCATTCTGATTCAAAAATAGGGTAGGTCCAACCTTTGCCATTATCTACTGGGTCTAAATTAAAAAGATGGCCAACAGCGCACACTACTATATGTTTTTTTCCTTTTCTTTCAAACTCATAATAAGTAACTTTTTCCTCGTTAGTATGAACTTTAAGCGTTTTAGGCTCAGCTAAAGCTTCAGCAATTCTCCTAGATGCATCAGGTTTTTCGGTTATTATTACTACAGTCATAAAAGAAAAAATATTTTGTTAATCCTTAAAAATTTTATTCTATTATTATTGGCTGTATTTTATTCATTTCCTCCAATATTTTTTCTATTGTCGATATTCTGGTTTCCAAAAATATCATTCTATTTAGAATATCATTCATTTCAACTTTTCCTATTGTAGGAGCATGTACAGGTTCAAGTCTCTCTTTTATTTTTAGGCTTTCAAACTCTTTCTCCAACTCGCTCATTCTATATAATATTCCTTCAATATCACTCCTTTTCACCTTTTCTAAAATAGAAATTTTTGTATTATCCAAATCACGCTTCACTTTATCAACAGATTCATTAATCAATTCCAATTTAGTTTCAAAACTTTTGATTTTTTCTATTTCAGTAGATAGATTTTCATAAATGGTTTCTACTTTGCTAGAGATTCTCCTTATTTCATTCTCTAAAAATTTTATTATCTCTATTTTTTCTTCCACATCTTTGCTTAAATCAATTAATTTATCTAAACTTTCGAATTTTTTAAGTTCTAGCTCCATTTTGTTAACTTCATTAGAAATATTCTTTGTTACAGATTCTACAGCTTCCACTCTTGTAATTTGACTTAACAAATCTTTTTTAACAAGTTTTATTTCATTTAATAAAGTATCTGATAAAGATTTTTTCAAATTATCTTCTAAGATGGCAAATTTATTTTCAAAATCAGCAATCTTTAATTCTATCTCAACCTTCTTTTTATTTAAAATATCTAACTCATTCTTTATATTTTTTATTTGTTCAGGAATATTTTTTGTGTCAATTTCGCTCATGGCTTTATGTGTTCTTTCTAACTCAGTAATTTTATTCTGTAGGTTTACTAAAGTTTCATTGATATTTTTCATATCTTGCAGCCTTTCTTTAATTTCTTCCATCATTTTTTTAAATTCGAGAATCCCCACATTTTCTAACATTGCTAAATCTTCAACATCTTCTAACCTTTGCTTTAATTCAGCTAAATTAGTTGCATCAAAATCTTTTAATTTGTCTTTAATTTCACTTAAAGCTACTTCTAAATCCAATAATCTTTTCTCCATTTGAAGAAAACTTAATTTAAATTTTTTTTCTATGCTACTTGAATCGTCCTGATTTTCCTCTATTGGCATATTCTCTAAAAATAAATTTGGTTTTCTTTATTTTTAAATAGTGATTTATCCACAGTAACCAAAGGAATAAAACAGCAAAAATTAGGCCTTCTCGCCAAAGAAAAGTATGGATTAAATCGAAATATTCAATTCCATAAGTAAGGGCAATAAGTAATGTTGTAAAAATTCTTATAATATTTATCGAAAAAAGTATCGGAAGGCCAATGGAAAGAAATTTTAATTTATTTTTAAAATTGATGAAGGGGGTTGCTATTGTTAATGCAGTTATAAGATAAAGGCTTTTCCATCCGGTAGAATCCCATGAAATTTCTGCATGCAAAATACCTCCAGAATAAAGAATTTTAATGAAATGCTCTGATTGTTGTACACTATAACCTGAAAATCTTAATAAATTGGATATGAATGAAGCAAGCAGGGTTTGAAAGGGGGTAAAAGTAAGATTAAAATAAACAATTAAATACAAAGGTAATGACAAAATATTTAAAATGAACACAAATCTAAGCAGTAGAAAAAGTTTATCTTTTAAATTAAATTTTATAACTTTCTTTTTTTGTAAGCCTCCAACCATTTTATAAAACCAACCTTTCTAGCTTGTTTTATTTTTTCTTCTAATACATTTTTTTGTACGGCTTTTAAATACTCAAAATTTTTTATCATTTCTGGTTCAAAAACAATTATCGGAAATTCTGCCTTTTCTAATTCTTTATCCGTGACAGGATTCTCAACTATTACCGCCTTGATATTATATTCATTTAAAAGATTTAGATTTTTCATATCTTTGCACAAAACAACTCTTTTATTTAATTCAATCATTTGATCTATTTCCTCTAACTTTTCTCCTTCTATTCTTTCAATTTCAATGAGAGGCTCATAACCTTTATTTTCTATTTTTCTAAACTTCTTCCACAATTC
The DNA here is from genome assembly GCA_038998625.1 of Candidatus Aenigmatarchaeota archaeon. Taxonomy (GTDB): domain Archaea; phylum Aenigmatarchaeota; class Aenigmatarchaeia; order CG10238-14; family SCSR01; genus JAWADS01. The sequence goes on from JAWADS010000001.1 coordinate 92,721, forward strand.
TATGCTTTTACTTAACTTTTCAGTCTTTTCTCTAATTCTGTAAATGTTTTCTACATCTACTTTTACACTTTTTAGTTTTTCAATTTCTTCCTTCAATTTTTTGATAGTTAAATGCAGCCTATTTAATTCTTCCTCTTGTTCTTGGATTTTTATATCCCTTTCTTTTATTCTTTTTCTTAGCTCCTCTACAAGGTTTTGATATTCCTGTAAATTGAGTTTTTTAATTTTTTCAGGCTCTATTTCAATTTTCCTTTTTTGTGCTAAAACTTTCTCTATAGCATCTTCAATATTGCTGCTATCTTCTTTTAAAAGTTTTAATAAAACACTATCATAAATTTCCATTAAGCCTAAGTTTTTTAATATAATTTCAACCTTATCAAAAAGATTTCTATATTTTTTCCAAGTTTTAATTACCGCAGACAAGGCATCTAATTCATGATCATTTTTTATCATATTAGCGAAATATTTAGTTAAATTCAATTTTTCTTCCCTTGACAAAGATTTTTCTGGATAATCTAATTTGCAGCCCAAAACGCTAGAAATTTTTTCAACAGTTTTTGGCGGAGGAAAAACATCACATGCTATCAGTATAGGTTTACCGAATTTTGTAATATGATGAATTAGTTCATTTCTCCTAATATTCCTCTTACTCATTAATGCTATTAAATTACCTCTTGTATCTACTATAGCTAAACCTGTAGTTATTCCCGGATCAACTCCTACAATAATTACATCAACCAATTCATCACTCTTTATATTCTACTTCCACAAAATCTTTAATTTTTTTTGCCAATTTTTTACCTATACCTCTTACTTTTTGCAAATCATTTTCATTTGCGTTAATAATTTTCTTAATTGACTTGAAGTTTTTTAATAACCTTTTAGCTAAAACATAGGATATGCCAGGAAAAGATGAAAGCACAAATTCTTGTATAGTTTTTAAATCTTGAGGTTTCTTTCCAACTTTGAAAGATGGAAAAAATTTATTTTCTTCTTGCTCCTTCTTAGCCAACCAATAAATCATTCTCGCTGTATCTTTTGTATTTCTTGTATTAACAACACTAATTCCAAAATCAATAATTAGGCTGGATAAAGCAGCTTTTAATGCATTTTCATTGATTTCCCTATTGGAAGAGCCTTCAATAATGATTATCGGACTTTCAAAATTCTCTTTTAATAATTTTGCCTGATCAAAAATTCTACCATCTATAATCGAGCCTATAAAGTCACTATGACTCTTTCTTTCCACTGCCACTCTTTCACTACAAATAAAATCTCCAACCATTAGATTCATCTCATTAACTTTTACATCAAAACTTTTTAGAATTTCTGATACCTCCTTTTCTCTATAATCAGAAATTATTATTATTTTTTCTTTAGGGGGCAAAA
>JAWADS010000002.1:0-53841 GCA_038998625.1 Candidatus Aenigmatarchaeota archaeon
TTTTTTCTAGTTTATTCATTTCATCCATGTATTTTGGGATATCCGTGACATCCAATTCTCTTGCACTTTCAAATCTTTTTAATAAAAGCAAAATCAAACTTTCCTTGCTGCCATAGTTAAACCAAACTTGAGGAGTAAAAACATTTCCATAAGATTTAGAAATTTTTTTCCCACTTTTATCAAGAAACATTTCATACATTATATGCAAGGGTGGTTCAAAATTCAAAATTTCCCTACAAATTTTGTCATTAACTATAACAGAATCTCTAATATCTTTACCATAAGCTTCAAAAACAATTTGTAAAGCTGCCCATCTCATGGCAAATTCAACCTTCCAGCTCATTTTTCCATCCCCATTAACAAATTTAGCTTCTCCTTTATGCCCGCAACCTTCTACAATAATCGTTTTTCCATTGTTCAGATTTTTTCCTGTGAACTGTTGATCACAAATATACAGAATTTTATGGGAATTAAAATCCACTTCATAGGCTCGAGTAGTATATATCTTTCCACAATTTTCACAAACTGGGAAATAAGGCAAAGCTATTTCGAATTTTTCTTGACCCAAAGTTTCCTTAATAATTTTTGCTGCCTTTTCAGAATTCCTCAAAATAATTTCAATTTGTTTATCAAATATTCCTTTTTTATAATCTTCTGTGGCGGAATGGAATTTATATTCAATTCCTACTTTATCCATAGCATCCCGCAACAAGGAGCTCATATGATTTCCGTAATTTTCATGGCAACCAAAGGGATCAGGCACATCGGTGACTGGTTGGCCAATGTATTTTTCCAACCAATCTGGCAAAGAAAGGGGAACTTTTCTTAATCCATCTCTATCATCAGAATAAGCTATATATTCTGATTTTACTCCATGGTCCTTCAAAGCAAGCGAAACAGCATAATTTCTAATAACATCTCCAAAACTACCAATATGTGGAAATCCACTGGCTCCAAGACCAGATTCACATCTAAAAACCTTTATTCCTCTTTTAAGATTATTTTCTCTTTTAATTATCTCTTCAGCTTTACTATCAAGCCAAAATTTGTATTCTTTGTTTATAGCAGACATATTAATTATTTTATTTATCCTATTTTTAGCGATTTATTAAATTGCTCAAATTTCAATTAGGCGTTGATAGTGATAGATGTTTTTTTATAATTTTTCTATTGCTTATTTTTCATTTAATTCAAAATATTTATTCATTTTGCCAATATAGTACATTACCAAAATTTTATGATATGCATTTGTAAAAGAATAAAAAACTTTATTTCATACGTGCAGTTGAAATTGACAAGGGAAATTCCTTAAAAGATAAAATGGGCCATCCCGGATTTGAACCGGGGACCTACGGTATTTACGCTCAGCGGCCTTATAAGACCGTTGCTCTTTCTGTTAAGTTAACCAGGCTGAGCTAATGGCCCATTATATATTTATAAACTTATTTTATCTTTCATTTTATAGTGGGTTTATGTTGGATAAATATTTTTTAATTAATAGAATAGTTAAATCTTTAATTAAAAGAAATTTTAAAGTTTTTGTTTCTGAAGGAAGTTTTGATATAGCTGCAAGAAGAGATAAAGTGTTACTACTGAAAATTTTGTTAAATGTAGATGCCCTAGAAAGAGAACAAGCTTTAACTTTACTTTCCATATCTCATTTTATTTCAGCCTTTCCTTTTGTTATTTCAGAAAAGACCAATAAAGGATTTTTAAAGAAAGGTATTATTTATTCAAGATTTGGCTTGCCTGTTATTAATTCACAGACTTTTGATGAGATTTTAGAAGAGGAAATTTACTTGATTCATGCTGCAAAAGGTAGATATGTGATGGAAATAGATGTAGAGAAGCTTAGGCGCACGAGAGAAGAGTTGGGGTATTCTCTATCAGAGCTATCAAAGTTAGTTGGAGTCTCTAAAAAAACCTTATATGAAATAGAAAAAAAGAGGGTAAACCCTTCTGAAAAAACATTAGAAAAATTGGAAAAAATTTTAAATACTAGACTTATTTTACCATTTAGGCCAAAAGTGCCTGAAGAATTAAAGTTAAAGCCAAAGGACAATTTTCAGAAACAAGTTATGGAAGAATTTACAAGAATAGGAATAGATAATTCAGCTACCTATTCAACTCTTTTTGACATTGTTGGAAAAGAAAAATTTTCTTTAATAATAGGTTTAGCGAAAGGCAGGTTAAATCTTAAAAGAAAAGCGCAAAATGTTAAAAAGATTTCAAAAATATTTGATTCAAAAGCTTTTTTTGTAGGTAGGGCCGTCAATAAAGAAATTATAGAAGGGTTGCCATTAATCCTTGAAGAAGAACTATCAGAAATACAAAATGTTAATGAGTTTAATAAAATTCTTGAAGAAAAACAGGCGTAAAATATTTAAATGTGTATGTAGGTATACAATAATTAGTAAAATTTAAATGGGTGAAAAAATGGTTCAAGCTATGGTTGGTCAGCTGGCAGGGCAGCCCGTTTTGATTTTACCTGAAGGTACTTTAAGGCAAGTGGGAAGAGATGCCCAAAGAAATAACATCGCTGCTGCTAAAGCTGTTGCAGATGCAGTTAGGACTACCTTAGGTCCTAAAGGAATGGATAAAATGTTAGTAGATTCTATAGGTGACATAGTTATAACAAACGATGGTGTTACAATTTTAGAAGAAATGGAGATAGAGCACCCTGCTGCAAAAATGATGGTGGAAGTAGCTAAAACCCAAAATGAAGAAGTAGGGGATGGTACTACTACAGCTGTTGTTATTGCAGGTGAGCTTCTAAAAAAGGCTGAAGAACTTTTGGAGCAGGAAATTCATCCTACAGTTATAACAAAAGGTTTTAAGTTAGCGAAGGAAGAAGCCTTAAAAATTTTAGAACAAATTGCTTCACCAGTTACTTTAAATGATACGGAAATTTTAAAGAAAATAGCCATTACTTCTATGACTGGTAAGTCAGCAGAAAAGGCTTCTGAAAAATTAGCTTCTTTAGTAGTAGATGCTGTTAAGGCTATAGCCCAAAAGGAAGATGGAAAAATTGTTGTGGATACAAATAATATAACAAGGGTTAAAAAACATGGTGGTAGCTCAGAGGAAACTGAATTAATCAGAGGAATTGTTATTGATAAGGAAGTAGTGCATCCAGGTATGCCTAAGGTTGTAAAAGATGCTAAGATTGCTTTGCTTGATGTGGCTTTAGAAATTAAAGAAACTGAAACTGATGCAGAAATAAGAATAACTTCTCCTGAGCAGATGCAAGCTTTTATTGAACAAGAGCAAAAAATGCTAAAGGACATGGTGGATAAAATTATTGCCAGTGGAGCCAATGTTGTTTTATGTCAAAAAGGAATTGATGATTTAGCTCAACATTACTTGGCTAAAAAGAAAATTTTAGCTTGCAGAAGGGTTAAAAAATCAGACATGGAAGCTCTAGCTAAGGCTACAGGTGGAAGAATTGTAACAAGTTTGGAAGATTTGTCCTCTGAAGATTTAGGTTATGCTAAAGTTGTGGAAGAGAAGAAGATCGCAGGCGAGGCCATGACTTTTATTAGGGACTGCAAAGATCCTAAAGCAGTTACGATTTTAGTTAGGGGTAGCACAGAACATGTTGTAGATGAGGTTGATAGGAGTATAGAAGATGCTATAGGTGCTGTGGCTTCTGCTATTGAACTTGGTAAAATTGTTCCTGGGGCAGGGGCCCCTGAATTAGAAGTTGCAAAAAGATTGAGGAAATTTGCTGAAAAGTTTTCTGGTAGAGAACAATTAGCAATTCTTGCCTTTGCGGAAGCCTTGGAAGTGGTTCCCCGTGCTTTAGCAGAAAATGCTGGTTTAGATCCTATTGATATCTTAGTAGAACTTAGAGCAGCCCATGAACAGAACAAAACTAGCTATGGGGTAGATGTTATGAATGGAAAGGTTTCCGATGCTTTGCAAATGGGCGTAATAGAACCTTTGAAGGTGAAATTGCAAGCCATAAAATCTGCAGCTGAAGCGGCTGAGATGATTTTAAGAATTGATGATGTGATTTCTGCAGGCAAGCTCGAAAAAGGTGCTCCAAAAGTGCCTGAAGGCGCAGGAGAGGAAGGAGAATAATTTTTTGTATTATTTAATCAAATTTATTTCATACTATTTAAAAAATCTTCAGCTTTATCTATAACATCCCAATGAAATCTTTTTGCCCTTTTTCTTATCTCATCTATAGTTAGCCAAGCATATCCCTCATGCTCATAAGAAAGCTTTACATTTTCTTCCTTGGTTTCCACAAGGAAGAAAATAACTTCTTTAAAAACTGTTTCTTTACCTTTTTTATAAAAGTATGTTGTCCTTTCTCGAAAGCCTGGTATAAATTTTATATCTTTAATTCCAGTTTCCTCTTCAATTTCCCTTCTTACAGTTTCCTCTTCACTTTCATTTTTTTCCACATTACCTTTGGGCAAATCCCAATATTCGTTAACAAATCTTTTCTTAAGCATTAAGTACTTTCTTTTACTGTTTTCTAACCTAAAAATAATTGCACCGGCAGATTTTTCCCTTAACATAAGATAAATTTAGCTAAACTACTAAAAATAAAACTTTTATTACCTCTTTTTTTTAAATAATTAATATAAGCCCTTATTGTTAGGAGTTAAATATGGCGGAAAATGAAGAGGAATATGAATTAATTCCACTTTCTCCTTTAAGAAGATTAGAAAAGAGGATAGAAGAACTTGAAAAATCGAAATTTGATACAAAAGAGTTTTACAAAGAATTGGTTGACATAATAAGAATAAATCAAGAAATAGTTCAGGAAATTGCAAAAGCCAGTGATGCCTTAAGAATAGAATTATCAAAGTTGCCTGGTAGATTAGAGGCTTTAGCAGTAAAATTGGATGAGCTCATTTCTTTCATAAGAGCTTCGGCTACTGAAGAGGAGCATCCTTCTGCTCCTGAAGCTCCTAGTTCAACTTTAGCCGCAAAACTAGACCAATTAATAGAAACTAATAAGAAAATAGCTGAAGGAAACGAAGCTATTATATCTACTTTAGAATCTTTGGAGAAAAAACTAAGGAGACCTATACCACCATTACCATTGAAAAGAACCCTGTTGCCACCAAGACCAATTTAATTAATCAAATTAATTTATCTATTTCATCTAGAGCAAAAAGCTATTTTCTTAAAAGTTAAATATAAATTATGAAAAAAGCTCAAACTGAAGCAATTTCACTAGTGCTTATTGTTTTGCTTGCTATAGGATTGGTGGCGGTTGCCTATAGTTGGGGGCTACCATTAATACAAAAAAGACAAGACACCATAATTGTTGAAAGGGTAAAAAACTCTTTTAGTCAAATAAATGTTAATTCTCTTCCTAGCAAGATAGAAAGGGCTGCCAACAGTGCTAGCGAGGAAACTTTTAATTTAGATGTAGATGGTTTATGGGTTCTTTATCCTTATGATTTTTCTGGGCCAGAAAATAATTCAATTTCTTTTACATTTTTCTCTAAAGTTACTGATATGGCTCCAGATACTGGATGGCAATCTTTAACACCAAATGCTCAATGCCCTCCACTACAAGGAACTTTAGCAGTAGATAAAGCTTCAGTTGTTTGTAGAAGGGCTGATAAATTTTCCGATGGCTATAACATAACTTATCGAATTTGGTTTAGAAATCTAACAGACACAAGAAACCTACAAATTTATAGAATAAATTTATTAAAACATGAAGCTGGATATGCCACTTCCACACTAAAAACCTTGAAAATATTTGGTAGCACTCCTGTAAAAACAACTATTGGTTCACAAACATTAATTACCACTGAAGTCAAAATTTTATTAGGGTAGAATGAGGAAGGGGCAAAGTCTAGTAATACAATTTACACTTTTTTTCTTGATAGGTTTGGGATTGTTTGTTGTTATTGGTAATGTTTTTAAATCTTATTCTGATGTTTTAAGGGAAGATATTGCCGCAGAAGCAAGAAAACTTTTGAATAGTTATTTTTCATCATTGGCTGTGATTAGCATAAATAGTTGTAAACAATGCAACTATGTAGAAGTAAAGACCAAAGTAGAAAACACCACAGCTGATTATTTCCATCAGGTAACTCTTTCTTCCTTAGGTCTTAATGTTATTTCTCAGCCTGGTACTAAAAATTTTTTGGCATCTATTCACAATTTAAATACAACTTACTCTCTACTAGGCACTTCTTCTTCAGCAAAAACAATAATTTTTACCTTTACAAAAAACCAAAATAAATTAGAGGCAAGATAATGAATTTGGCTAAGAAAATATTGCAACGATTTATAAAAGGTTATAGAAATATTTATCGTAAATATCAGGTAGAATCAATGAAACCTCCAATAGAAGTTAAAGAATTGCCTGAAAAAATAAGTGTGAGCAAAGAAAAGGAAATAATTCAGAAAGTTTTTCAAGTTCAACCACAAATAGAAAGCCCTACAACAATTCCAATAAAAATTACTCCTGTTGTAACTGGAGAAGTTCAACCACAAATAGAAAGCCCTACAACAATTCCAATAAAAATTACTCCTGTTGTAACTGGGGAAGTTCAACCAAAGGAGGAAGAATTAGAAGGGGAGAGGATAAAATACGTAAAGCAAATAGAGGGAGCTGTAGAAATACCTGAGATAATAGTACCTGCGAAAGTAAAGCCTGGTAAAATAGAAGAGGAGGGTGCAAGAACTTTAATACAAATGGCCTATCCTCTGATACCTAAAAAACCAAAACCTAATGAGCCAATTTTCGCATATGCGAAAATATATTGGGATAATAAATCTAGGCGCTATGTTTATGAGGTAGTTGAACCGAAATTATCAGAAAAGCTTAAACAGATAATTGGTAAAATAAAAGATTTGTTAGAGCAAAGGTTAGATATTGATTTCTCGAGGCTTAAGAAAATTGAAGCTTCTGAATATTTACACAAGCAAATTATGGATATAATAAATTATTTTGGTTTTAAACTAACCGATACAGAAAAAGCCATTTTGAGATATTATGTGGAAAGGGATTTCATGGGTTTAGGTAAAATAGAGCCTTTGATGCAAGATGATCAAATAGAAGATATTAGTTGTGATGGCTATGACATACCTATTTTTGTTTTTCATAGAAATCCACATCTTGGCACATTAATTACTAATATTAAATTTTCTGATCCGGATGAGCTGGATTCCTTCATAATTAAGCTGGCACAAATAGCAGGGAAATCAATATCAGTTGCAGAACCTTTAATAGATGCAACTTTACCAGATGGTAGCAGATTACAAGCAACTCTGGCAACAGATATAGCGCGAAAGGGCAGTAATTTTACTATAAGGAAATTTACTGAACAGCCCTTAACTCCTACAGATTTATTAAACTTTAATACAATTGATGCTAGGACATTGGCTTATCTTTGGCTAGCTGTTGATTATGGTAGAAGTGTCTTGGTTGCTGGAGGAACAGCTTCGGGTAAAACGTCCTTTCTAAATGTTTTATCCCTTTTCATTAGGCCAGATAAAAAAATTATTTCAATAGAAGATACTGCAGAGTTGCAATTACCGCATGAACATTGGGTGCCTTCAGTTGCAAGGACTCCTGTTGCTGGAGCAGAAAGTTTAGTTAGAGGAAAAGAAATAGATTTGTTTGAGTTGTTGAGGGAAAGCTTCAGGCAAAGGCCAGATTATATTGTAGTAGGTGAAGTTAGAGGCAGAGAGGCCTTCATATTATTCCAACAAATGGCAACTGGACATCCTAGTTTAGCTACTATACATGCAGAGAACTTACCAAAATTAGTAGATAGATTAACTACCCCACCAATTTCTCTCCATCCTACTCTTATAACCAATGCGGATTTGATAGTGTTTTTAGCAAGGATGAGATACAAAGAAAAACATGTAAGAAAAGTAGTGGAGGTCTTGGAATTGGTTGGATATGATAGTGAAAAAAATATGCCGATAGTGAATCAAGTTTTTAAGTGGGACCCTATTAGTGATAAGTTTGTATCCGCCAGCAAGAGTTTTATTTTGAAAAAAATTTCTGATTTAACTGGTTTAAAAAAAGAAGATTTAGTGGAAGAATTGAAAAGGAGAACAGTGCTTTTAAATTGGATGCAAGAAAGGAATATAACCAATTATACTGATGTTTTCAAGGTTTTAAGCGAGTACTACTCTAACCCAGAAGCAGTAATGGCGAGAATATTGGGTGAAGTCTAATGGATTTCTATACTCGCCTAGCCTTTAGATTATTTGGCGATGTTAGTAGCAGAGCTTCAGTTTATTTTGCTGATATAAAATCTGATTTAAAAAAGGCTAGAATGAAAATATCTATCCAAGAGTATTTAAGTAAAGCGATATTAACAACATTTTTTGTTTTTTTGATTCCTATGCCAATTCTTTCTTTTTTATTTGGCTTTATTTTCCAGGCCTTTCTTTTCGCATTTATCACTTCGATAACGGTATCTATCTTTATTGCCTTAAGCTTTTTCATTTTTTTTCTTAACTATCCTAAATTAATTATAAAACGAAGAGAAAAAATAATTGATTATACATTACCCTTTGCTTCCCTCTATCTTTCTACAGTCGCAAGCTCAAAACTTCCTTTTCATAAATCCCTCGAAACCTTTTCAAAATTTAGTGGCTATGGACCTATAGTGGAGGAAATGAATCTTATTATAAGTGATATGAAAGTTTTTGGTCTTGATGTTAATACTGCTTTAGAGAGGGCAGTGGAAAGATCTCCATCAAAAAATTTTAAAGAGTTGTTATGGGGTATACTATCCACTATTAGGGCTGGAGGAGATTTAGCAACTTATTTAAAGGAAAAGGCAAGGAATTTTATGGCAGAATATAGGAGAAAAATTTACGAGTTTTCCCATACATTAACAGTTTACATTGAAATTTATTTAACAGCAATAATTATCGGCGCGATTTTTTTCACAATATTAACAGCAATAATTTCTGGAATTACAGGAGGAGCAACAGATATAATTTTTGTTCAGTTCATTTTAATTTTCCTTTTTATACCTTTAGTATCTACGGTTTTCATATTTTTGATTAAATCTTCTTCACCCGGAGGAGAATAATGAAATTTATAGCTAACAGAGAAATTAGAATTCTTATCATTACGCTAATTATTTCATCAATTTTGATAACACTTGGAATCTTAAGTCGTGATGTGGGCGTGCTAGGCAACACAGTAATTTTAGCTACTTTTATCATAGCAACACCTCAACTATTAATGCGATATGAAAGGTATAGAGAATTAAAAGAGATGGAGGCAAAATTTCCAGATTTTCTAAGAGATCTCATAGAATCTTTACGTTCGGGCATGCCATTACATAAGGCAATACAGGCAGCAAGCAAATTAAATTATGGAAAACTTTCAAAAGAAATAAAAAAAATGAGCAATCAAATTAGTTGGGGCATGCCACTTCCCAAAGTTTTAGAACAGTTTTCAGATAGAGTTAAAAGCAGTAAAAGGCTTTTTACGATAACGAAAATTATTAATGAGTCTTATTTATCTGGAGGAGACATAGTTGCAAGCTTTGAATCAATGGCAGATAATGCAACAATATTAGATGAAGTAGAAAAAGAAAGAAAAAGTATGCTTAATCAATATGTTGTTTTGATGTATATAATATCTTTATTATTCATTGGAATAGTAGTAGTTATGAATAGGCTTCTAATTCCAGTATTTCAAACTGCTGTAACAGGGACAGAATTTGCCGCTTTATCCAATCCTTGCGACACTTGTCAAGGAATGGGATGCAATATTTGTGATTTATATTCCATCACTTCTTCATATGTATTTTCGGTTCAGAAAGCCGGAATTGCTAATTACTATGTATCACTTTTCTTTTATATGGCAATAATACAAGCGATATTTGCTGGCTTAGTAGCAGGCCAGATAAGTGAAAATTCTGTTGTGGCAGGAATAAAACATAGCTTGATTCTAGCAGCAATAATTTTCGGTTCTTTTAGTATATTAATACGATTAGGATTTTTAGGAGTTTAAAATGAAAGGACAGCTCACTGTTGACACTTTTATAGCAATGTTTATATTCGTAGGTTTTGTTGTATATATATTTTTTCAAATATTATCTTCCACCCCTTCATATATAAATCAGTTGAATGAAGAAAGATTAAGAGCAGAGGCATTTCAAATTTCAGAAATTTTGATAAATGATCCTGGTGAGCCAATAGATTGGCACTTGCGTGATATAAATTCAATAAAAAGAATTGGGCTTTCAGATTCAAATTACAATAAAACAAATTTAGTATCTTTAGGTAAAGCCACTAAGCTAAATACAATTTGCTCATCAAATTATGATTTAATAAAGACAAAACTTGATATTTATGATAAATTTTCTCTTTCAATAATTAAAAAACAAACAGGCACCAATATAGTAAGTTGTCAACCTTCACAAATTATAACAGCTAAACCTAAAGTTGTAATGAGAAGACTTTTTGTATTCAATGATAGTAGCATAGGCGAATTAACTCTTCAAATGTGGTGAAAATGTTAAAGAAAGGGATTGTAACAATTTTTGAAATGATAGCAGCAGTTATAATTTTATTCACAGCCTTTAGTATATTCTTCCCAGGATTTTTTTATCAAAGCAGATGGAACGAAGCTATTTTATTGCTTAAAGGTAGAGATTTTCTTTTAACTTTGGACAGATCTAATTTGCTTTACAATTTCTCTTTTAATCAGGGCGCGCTTTCAGATTTTGCTCTAAAAATTTTAGAGCCAAATTTAATTGCGTTTGTAGAAACAGAAGGTTTATTAAAGGGTGAAATAACTATTGCTTGTAATTGCACCTCTCAGCAAATAGGAAATTTATCTAGCATAGGAAGATTGAAATTAAATGATAGGGAAATTTTTCTAACATTTTTGAAGGTAGATGACTTAAACAATATTCCTCCTTCTGACGCTCTTTTAATCTGGGGTTATAAACCTCTTTCTAGCTATTACAATTCCCTTCTAAATTATCTACAAAAAGGGAGTGGTATTATTGAAATTATGGATTTTCGTTATCAAAGCGTTGGTAATCCTGTTAATGATGATATTGTTCAGACAAACATCTTTGGTTTAAGTTGGATTGGCATAGATAGAGATACTGTGGAATATGTAGAATTTAACAGAACTCCAACAACCTTTAAAGATCCAATTTCAGGGCCATATAAATATTTTTACAACTTTCCACAAATTTCAAAAATTAAATCTTCTGAAGGCATAGCTAACTGCAACTTTAACCCGAGTGGAAAAGGATTTATATTTTTCAATAATACAAGCTATGCATATTGGATATGCAACTCAACTTCAGTTTGGTTTGATTCAAATGGTGATGGAACAAGGGATAAATTAGTTGATCTTCTTTCTGATTCTAGATTTGTCTTGTCTTCAAATAATTATAATTTCACTCTTAATTATATAGAGGACAATTCTTCAATTCACTTTTCCTTTAAACCAATCTTCAAATTCAATGACTTTTTAGGATATGTAGCCCCTCCCGGAGAACCTGAGCCACCGGGCAGGGCTTTGGGAACATATAGAGTTTACTTTATTAAACCAGGAGATGATAATTGGAATAGAGTTTTGTTAAAAGGTGTTTCTAAATCTCCACCCATAGAATATCCAGCAAGTATAGTTAATATCACTTCAGGCAACAGAGTTGCTTGGCTTGCTGATATACAAGGTGATGCTAATGACGATTTTGGTGATGATAAAAAACAACTTGTGCTCTCGCTATTACTTTGGGCGTCAAGCAAAATTTATAAGCAACCTTTAATAGGCAATGTAAAAACAGGATATATTACGCCTTATATTAACATAGTGAATAAAGATATATTGGAAGTTTACAGAATAAATCTAGGTTTAGGATTTCCCTATTAAATTTTTCAAAAAAAAAACAAAGAAGGACCTCGCGCCTATATTCTTTGTTTTATATCTCGCGCGAGGTGGACCGCCCAGTGGAGCGTAGCGAACGAGCGAAGCGAGTGAGCGACCAATAAAAACCTCTTTTCTTTAACTTTTACTTCAACCTTACTGTCTCCAAATTTCTTGGTGCTATAGCCTCTATTCTAAATATTCTGTTAATAGCCCTAGCAAATTCTACAGCCTTTGAAGGCTCTCCATGAGCAACAATAACTTTATCTGGTCTTGCCGTTAGTTTACCTATGTAAGCTAATAATTGCCTTCTATCACTATGACCACTTAAACCTTCTACTGTTTGCACTTCCATATTCAAATTTAATGTTATAGTTTTTCCATTTTCTACCTTAAAGGGTATTTCCCGCCAACCTTTTTGTATTCTTCTACCCATACTTCCTTCAGCTTGATATCCAATAAATATTAAAGTGTTTTTTGGGTCTTCTGCCAATTGTTGTAAGTGTTGGATGGCTGGCCCACCCATTAACATACCGCTTGTAGAAATAATTACGCAGGGTCTTTCATTCCAAGCCTTTTCTCTATCAGCTTGTGAAGCTATTCTTTTAAAAATTGGATTTAGGAAAGGATCTTCACCATTAAAAATTTTCCTTTGTATGCTTCTAGATAAATATTCTGGATAGGCAGTGAAAATTCCATTGGCATCCCATATCATTCCATCCAGAAAAACTGGATATTGAAAATTATGATTTACTAAAATGGTCATAGCTTCTTGTGCCCTTTCTACAGAAAAAGAAGGAACTAATGCTATTCCATTTCTTTCCATAGTTTTGTTTATTATATCTATAAATTGCTTTTCAACTTCTTGTCTTGGAGGCATTATATCATTAGTGGCTCCGTATGTAGATTCTATTATTAATGTTTCTACCCTCTGAAAATCTGTATGGGCTGGCTCTAGAAGATTAGTTCTTGCAAATTTTTGATCCATAGCGTAAAGAATGTTGTGCATGCCTTCACCAATGTGCAGATGAACTAAAGCACTTCCAAGGATATGACCAGCATTTTGAAAAGTTAGCCTAACATCTGGTGCAACATCTGAAACTTCACCATATTCTAATGTTATAGCATGTTTTACAGCTTCTTTTACACCTTTAGCTGTATATAAAGGTGAATTCATTCCCTTTTGCATAACATCAATATAATCCAACCAAAGAAGAGTAGCTAAATCTAAAGTTGGAGTAGTCATATAAACAGGACCAGAATAGCCATATTCATAAAGCGCAGGCACAAAACCAACATGATCCAAATGGGAATGGGAAATTATTATTGCATCTATTTCGTTATAATCAAACTCCTTTATGTTAAAGATAGGTATCATGCCACCATTACTACCACCAACTGCAACCCCACAATCTAGTAAAATTTTTGATTTTGGAGTTTCCACTAAAATACAACTTCTTCCCACTTCTCGCCATCCACCCAGCCCAGTTATTCTAATCCAATCTCTTCCAGTTTTTCTTTCGCTAAAAATGCTGGCGCCAATTTTATTCAAAAATTCTTTTCTAAATTTTACTTCATTATGAATGGTTTTTCTTATACCTTCAATAACATCAGATCTTATTCCAGGAACTCTTTCTATTCTCGGCACCCAGAAAGTTTCATTCTTTATTCTCTTAAAAGTTTCACCCGCTTTGCCTATAACTAAACCCGGTTTTTCAGCGGCAATTATTACAAGGCTCCTCTCAGGCTCGAAATAAATATCTTTTATTCCCGCCTCTTTCGGTACCAACTCTTTGATTTTATCTATTGTTGCTGCATTATCCATGCATAAACTTTTCTCTGGTCTAATTTCAATTCTTTTTTTAATTTGATTTACAACACTTCTCACAATTTCTTCATGATTTTTAAAGAAATCTCTATCTTTAGTATAAACAATTATCTCAGATCCTTCCAATTCTATTCTACTTATCACTTCTTTCGGTAGTAAATTTTTTACTTTTTCGAGGATTTCCATGTTTTTCCCTTTTGAAGAGAAGCATAATAACTAATGGAATTAATTTTTCATAATTTTCTTTCATAAATTTTTTATTTTATCTTCGAAATTTCATGAGTTGAAATTTTTATACCACTTTTTGTTATGGTAGCAACATCTATAGCGCTACCACCAGATCCTATATCCCTTTCAATTGCAGCTTTAATAGCCCTTAAGGCCAACTTGGCTCCTTCTTCTGTTGTGATACCATCTTTATAAGCATCTTCTAATACTCCTAATGCAATGGGAGATCCGGAGCCTGTAGAAAAGAATTTCTTTTCTTCCTCCCAACCACCTATTGCATCTAGTGAAAATATGGCTGGACCTTCGTCATCATAACCAGCTATTATGAGTTGAACCATATATGGAACAAAGCTCCACCTACCAGATTGTAAAATATTAGAGAGCAAAATAGTTGCACCCTTAACTGAAATTTTTCTAGCATGCTGAATGGAAAAAAGCTTTAGTTCAGCCCGCATATATCTAGCTAAGGCTTGGGCATCTCCACTAGCGCCAGCAATAGTTAAAGCAATATGATCGTCGACGGGTAAAATCTTTTGGCTTTCTTTACTAGCAACAAGATAACCCAAGGTAGATTTTTTTTCTGCAGCCAACACAACACCATCTTTACAGACCAACCCTACAGTAGTTGTACCAGTTTTTCTAATCTCTGGTTTTTCATTAATAAAGGTCAAGAAAATCACTCTCAGAAAACTTAATTTAAATTAAATAGCAGAGTTTAAATATTTTATGGTTAGTGGTTAGTGGTTCTGTCGCATTAATGGGTCTTGGGATTAAATATTAATTTAACTATTAAACTATAAATGGCGGGTCAATGGAAGCCATAAAAGGGATCAAATTTCAATTTTATATAAAAGAAGGAAATTTAGAGCTTTTATTGAAAAGATATTCTAAAGCAATTAATCTATTTCTTGAAAAATATTTTTGGAAAAGCTTATTCATTATCAAAATCAAACAAATTTAGAAAAGAAATTTATGCAAAAAAAGCTAATGGATATGCTTCCGTTATTGCTATGCGTTCTGCCTTAGCAATTTATAGAAGCTGGAAAAGAAATCATAGAAAAGAATTACCAAGAGTGAAATCAAAATTCATTCAATTATAACCAAATTATAATTGTAAGCTTATTTGAAATAAAATAAGAATAACCTTAGGAAAATACAATTTATGATTGATTATAAAGGTAAATGAAATAATATTACTTTTGTTTATGTTAACCGAAGAACATGAGCAAAAGTTGTAGCAGATGTGGTGAAATTGGAACGCTGAACAATTCAACTTTTGCTTGTGAGAGATGTAGATTGATAATCGATAGGCATTTGAAGGCCTCGCTAAATATACTAAAACTTGGAATGGCTCCCTGTGGTTCGGGAAATAGACTGCAGAAAATTGAGGAATGGAAAATCTGATTTCGGAAGTTGCATTATTCAAAACCTGCTAATGCGACAGAAACTGGTAGTAAGGTTAGTAACTATTACCCACATAAGTTACATATTTAGATTTCCCGTTACACCAAATACATTTTCCTCTTGGCGCTTCTTTTTTTTCATATAAGATTCCAATTATTTCTCCACCTTTTGTTTCCGCCTTAATATAATCGGCGCATTCTTTTTTGCCACACCATTCTGTTTTAACAAGACCTCCCTTTTCTTCCAAAATTTTTTTCAATTGAGAAATATCTTTCGCCTCACTCAATTTTTTCTTCAATTCTTCCTTAGCTTTTTTATAAAGTTTTTTTTGTATAACATTTAATAAACTTTTTATTTTTTCTATAGCCTTTTCAAATTTAATAGTTTGCCTTTTTCTATTGTCGCGACGGACAATGGTTATCGTCTTCTCCATTAATTCTTTTTCTCCAATTTCAATTCTTAAAGGTACGCCCAACATTTCATAATAATTGAACTTCCATCCAGGGGTTTTTTCTTTATTTAAATCCATCTCCACTTTTAAATCATTTTCTAGCATTTTTTTTACTTTTTTACAATAATTTATAATTTTTTCATCCTTCTTGCCTAGAATGGGAATTATTATAACTTGAATTGGCGCTACATTAGGTGGTAAAATTAAGCCTTTATTATCTCCGTGCAAAGCAACTATGGCGGCCAAAATCCTTTCACTTACACCATAACTACCTTGATAAACGTATTTTCTCTCCCCATTTTCATCTAAAAAAGTAACATTAAAGGCTTTAGAAAATCGTTGCCCAAGATTATTCACACTACCCATTTCTAAAACTCTACCATCAGGAAAAATTGTATAAGCTTCTATAGCTTGGAGAGCCCCTGCGAATATGCCACTTACAACATCAAAAAAAATGACTGGTATAGCACAATATTCAAATAGTTTCTTATATATTTCTACCACTTCTTTTACATGTTTGTTTATATCTTCTAGACTAACATGGGCAGAATGGGCTTCATTCCATAATATTTCTCTATCTCTAATCAAGGGTCGTGTATGCTTTGTTTCTGATCTAAACACTGAAGTAGTTTGGAAAATTTTTAAAGGCAAATCTTTATAAGATCTAATCCAAAGCTTAAACATCTCATACATAGCTGTTTCACTAGTTGGCCTTAATGCAGCTCTTTCTCCCATGGGTTTTTCTCCAGAGTGAGTAACCCAAAATACTTGATCATGGAAACCTCTAATATGCTCTGCCTCTGTTGCAAGAAGTCTTTCTGGTATTAAGGCAGGAAAATAATACTTTTTATATCCGTTTTTCTTATACAAACTCTCTAAATATTGCATATAATTTTCATGAATTTCTAAACCAAGCCAACCAAAAACTAAAAATCCTTGTAGAGGAAACCTTTGGTCGATTAAACCAGTTTTTTGTATAACTTCATGAAACCACTCTGAAAAGTTTTCTTCTTTTTTCGCCAGAATACCTTCTTCTTCTGCCATAATCTTTTTTTAACTTTTCTTGTTTTTAAAAATAAAGAATATAAATAAATTTACGTCAATAGTTTAACTTAGTATGAGAATAGCTGTAATTTCTGATTGTCATTTAGGTCATGCTTACGGTACTGTTTTAGAAAATGATAGTTTTGAAAATTTTGAAGAAGCTGTAAATAAGGCTATAGATGGAGGGGCAGATCTAATAATATTGGGTGGTGATACCTTTGATTCTAAGATGCCCAGAACTACAGTTTGGGCAAAAGCTCTAAATATTTTAACAAAACCTTTATTGAGGTCGTCAAATGTAAAACTTTTGGAAATAGATAAACCTTTAAAAGAAATTTCAAAAAGAACTTTACAGCACTTACCTGTATTAGCTTTACATGGCAATCATGAAAGGAGGGCCAAAGGTGAATTGAATATAATAGAAGCTTTAGAAAATGCTGGCTTGCTAATACATTTGAATAAAAATACTGTTGTTTTTGAAAAAGACAACATAAAAGTTGCTATTAGCGGTATGAGTAATGTTCCAGAAAGATATTCAAAGGAAGAATTAAAAAAATGGAATTTAGAACCAAAAAAAGGTTGTTTTAATATTTTAATTCTACATCAGAATATTCTTCCTTTTGTTTTTTCTCCCCTTGAATACTATTCTTTAACTTTAGAAGATTTGCCAAAGGGATTCGACTTAATATTGGATGGGCATATTCATTCTCATTTCATGGAAAAAATTGGCACAACACCATTTTTTGTAATAGGTTCTACCATTACCACACAACTAGAAAAAAACGAATCTTTAATCGAAAAGGGATTTTTGTTTATTGATTTGGATGATAAATTGAGGGTAAGTTTCATACCACTTCAAAATAATAGAAAATTTTTATATGATGAAATTGAGATTAATCCCAATATACCACTTAGAAGCCAAGTAGAAGATAAAATCTCTCAGCTTATTTATAAAAAGCAATCCAGTAAGCCACCTTTAATAAAATTAAAAATTTTTGGAGATGAAAGATATATTTCTGAGGTAGATTTGCGAGCTGTAGAAAAAAAATTCGAGGGTAAAGCGATCATAATTTTTTCTAAAGAATTAGAATCAGCTGAAGTAATAGAAAAAACTGAATTGCTTAGAGGATTAATTGAAGAAAAATTGTCTATAGATGAAATGGGTTTAAACCTTTTACAAAAAAATCTTGAGGAGTTAAAATTTGATTTTAGTATTGATTTTGAATCTCTTTTTCATTTGCTTCTAGAAGATGAAATTGAACGGGCCACAGATATTTTATTTGGTGAACAAAAAACTTTAACTGCTTGGGTGAGGAGATGATAACTAAAGTCGTATTAAAAAATTGGCGCTCCCATCTTAATACAATCCTTGATTTTTCCTCCGGAACCAATGCTTTAGTAGGAATAATGGGTAGTGGCAAGACTTCAGTGCTAGATGCTATATGCTTTGCCCTTTTTGGAACCTTTCCAACTCTTCAATCAAGAAAGGTAAAATTAGATGATATTATAATGAAAAAACCGGTAATGCAAGATAAAGCTGAAGTTGAATTATTCTTCAGCTTAAATAATTCTAATTATGTAGTAAAAAGAGTTGTAGAAAGAGGGAAGGGCACAATCCATGCTGAAATTGCTCAAGATGGAAAGATTATTGAATCAGATAGTTCTATAAGAGTGACTGAAGTTATTGAAAAAATATTGAAGACAAATTATGACCTCTTCAGCAAAGCCATATATTCTGAGCAAAACGCTTTAGATTATTTTTTAACTATAGCTAAAGGTCAAAGGATGAAAAAGATTGACGAACTTTTAATGTTGGATAAATTTGATAAGGTTAGGACCAATTTGGTTAGCTTAATAAATAAATTAAGTGAAAAAAGAAAAGTAAAAATGGAATTAATTAGTAAGATTGATATTGAGACCCTTAAAATTAACATAGAAAAATTAAAGAACGAGATAGAAAAGTTAAAAATAGAAAAAGAAGAACTTCAAAAAAATCTAGTGCAAATAATTTCTGAAAGAGAGAAATTAGAGAAAGAAATAGAGGAAATAAAAAATGTAAGAGAAAGTTTAGAAAGTTTGAATAGGGAAGAAAGGGCCTTAGAGTTAAGTATTCAAGAGCTTCAAAAAAATCTAGCTTCTTTAGAAATTAAGGAAAAGAAAATTGATAAAAAGTCGCTTCAAGAAGACTTTGAAAAAATAATAAAAAAGTTGAAAGAATTGGAAGAAGTTCTGACAGAAAGAAAGAAAAGTTATTTGAAAATCCAAGAAGAATTGGTTAATTCAAAAGTAGAAATAGAAATGATGAAAAGCGAAAAAATAAAAAAATTAGAAGAAGAGTTTGAAGAAAAGAGTAGAATAAAATTAGAGTTGGAGAAATATACGGAGATTATAGGAAAAGGAATAAATAAATCTTTGGAAGAAAAAAAGCAATTGTTAGAAAAAATAAATGAGGAATTTCATCAAATCAAAGCAAAGATTTTAACAGAACAAGATTCTTTAATTAAAATTGACAAGGCTAGTGGAAAGTGTCCTATTTGTGAATCAAAGCTAACTGAGAAAAAGAAAATTTCCCTTATTAAACAAAAGAAAGATAGAATAGAAATTTTAACGAAAGAGTTAAAGGAATTGGAAAAAGTTAAGATGTTGAATGAAGAAGAAGTTCAAAAGCTAGAAGAGGACGCCTTAAGATTGAACAAAATGCTCGAAGAAGTGGAAGATTACAATCAGATTAAAGAGGAATTAGAGGAAGCGCGAAAAATTTTGATGGTAAAAACTGAAATAGCTTCGAAATTAGAGAAAGAATTTAATAAGTTGGAAAAAGAACTTGAAGATTTGCAAAAAGAATATAAAGAATATACTGAAGAAAAAATAAAAATCGAAAAAGATTTATCGAAAATTAATCTTTATGAGGATTCAGTAAAAAGAATACAAGAACTTTCTAACTTAAGGGATGAAATTTCAAAGCATGTCAGCGAATTAGAAAAGACAATAAAAGAAAAGCAATTAGATGAAAAAGAAAATTGGTTAAGAAATTTAGTGGGAAAGGAAAAATCTATTGAAACTAAGATTTTAGCCTTAGATCAAATAATTAATGAAAAGAAATTAAGATTAAATGAATTTGAGGTTGAGTTTGATAAAATCCTTAAAGAAAAGATTGATATCACAAAACTTGAAAATTTAGAAAGGAATCTTAAAATTTTTCAATTTGCTTTAGAAAAAACTCAAGATACTTTGAGAAGGGAGTTTGTAATTTCAGTTAATTTTTACATGAATAAGCTTTGGTCTGAGTTGTATCCCTATCAAGATTATGTTGGAATTAGGTTGGCTGTAGAGGAAGGAGATTATGTGTTACAGTTACAAGAACGAGCTGCCCATTGGGTTAATGTAGACGGAATAGCAAGTGGTGGTGAAAGAAGCATTGCAGCTTTAACATTGAGAATAGCTTTTGCTTTAGTTTTGGCTCCCCATTTGCGATGGCTCGTTTTAGATGAGCCTACCCATAACTTGGATGCACAAGCTGTGAGTGTGCTCGCCACAACTTTGAGGGATAGAATAGGTGAATATATTGATCAAGTTTTCTTAATTACCCATGATGAAAGATTGGAAGAAGCAGTTACCGGAAATCTATATATTTTTAAGAGAGAAAAAGAAAAAGATGGCTTCACACAAGTTATAAAAATCTCTTAATATTTCAAATTTTACAATTACCCATTATGAGCATTGAATTTTTAACAAATTATCCAGCCCTTTACATTAGCGATATAAAATCAATTGTGATTTCTGATTTACATATAGGTTTGGAACACGAGCTCTATAGCAAAGGAATAATTATACCTCCTCAAGCAGACAAGTTCCAAAAAATTTTAGAAAAATTGGGTAAACAAACTATGGCAGAAAGTTTAATAATTATCGGTGATTTGAAATATGAAGTTCCTGGCATAAGCCATAGAGAAATGAAAGAAATTCCAAAATTTCTAGAAAAATTAAAAGAAAAATTTAAAATAATTATCGCGAAAGGCAATCATGATACTGGACTAGAAGAGATTGTGCCGATTGGAATTAAAATTTATTCTGCCCGAGGATTTAAAGTTAAAAATTATGGCTTTTTCCATGGTCATGCATGGCCGTCTAAAAAATTAATTCAATCTGATTATCTTTTTATGGGCCACATTCAGCCTGCTATTGAAGTTAAAGATAAGTTTGGCCATCGTTCTGTTCATCCTGTTTGGTTAATTGCTAAGTTAAACAAAGAAAAAATTAAAAAGAAATATCAAGCTAAAAAGGTAGGTAAGCTAGTACTTATAATTTTGCCTTCTTTCAACCATCTCTCAGGCTATTACATTTTAAATAAAAATGAAAAACAAAAGCTTATCGGGCCATTTTTTTCCAATGAGATGGTTAATTTGGAAGAAAGTAAAGTTTATTTTTTAGATGGAACTTATCTTGGCAAATTGAAGAATTTAA
Organism: Candidatus Aenigmatarchaeota archaeon; assembly: GCA_038998625.1. Classification (GTDB taxonomy): domain Archaea; phylum Aenigmatarchaeota; class Aenigmatarchaeia; order CG10238-14; family SCSR01; genus JAWADS01. The sequence continues at coordinate 21,268 of JAWADS010000002.1, forward strand.
AAAATAAAAATTAAAAACCATAAAATTCTTGTAAAACTTCTTTTTCCCCTTCCATTAAATGCTCAAAAACTTCTTTTAACATTTTTAAATCATTTTCTGATAGAGCAGAAATTAGTTCTTCCCCCTCTTTTATTTGTCTACCAATGATAGGCTCTTCCATGCTTATAGCAACTTTATCTCCTTGCCTGGCTTCTTGAATGTTCCGACCTTCTTTCTGTATTTCTTTAATTACACCAACAATTTTTCCTTTTAAATTTTTAAAAGGCGTGCCTGGTTTCAATAAACCTTTCTTTATTTCTATTCCAAAAATAGCGGGATGGGATTGCCTAAAAACAAAGCCAGGCAAAACTTTTATTAAGCAAGGTCTGAATATGGAAGTCAACTTTTCTTCTATCTCCCTTTTTGTTTTTTCCTCAACCCATTTTTCATAATCTTCAAGTAGGCGATAGATAACATTGTTTTTAAAGATTTTTACATCAAAATCTTTAGCCATTTTTTCCATATCATCAGTAACTTTAATGTTAAAAGCAAGGGCTACTCTTAGCAGGTCGTTTTTTAAACTTCCTAATTCAACTAAATCCTGCCTGTTGATGGTACCTACTTCAGCTTTTCTAACAGGAATATTCTTTTCCCTCAAAATTTTTATTAAAGCTTCTAAACTCCCTAGGGAATCGGCCTTTAATATTACGCCTTCAATATTTTTTTCAAACTCAATCTCTTCAATTTCTTTTTGCAATAATTTTTTTGCCTCTTCAATTTCTTTTTCATTTTTTACAGCCATTAATGGCGAGCCTGGAATTACTTTTTCTAAATTAGGGGCTGCAATTTTAATTCCATCTGCAGCATGCACCTCTTCCACACTTTCAAACTGTTTCCCTATTCTTAATTCTTGCAAAGGTTTTGGCCTTAGTAGACTTTTCACTTTAGTTACCAATATTTCTCTACCACCAATTATCAAAATATCGCCTTTTTTTATAGAGCCATCATATAAAACAACATCTATTGTAGTTCCCAAACCTTTCGTTTCCTTTACTTCCAATACCGTTCCCTTTGCTTTCTCTGATAATTCTAATCTATCCCTTAGAAAATGTTGAGATAATCCTACTAACACCATAAGCAATTCAGGTATTCCCTCACCTGTTATTCCTGAGCAAGGTACAATAGCTACTTCCTTTTTAAAATCCTTTACCCTATCAAATCTTTCAGCTTCAAATCCTCTTTCAGAAAATTGCGCAACTAAATTGTAAACCTTCTTTTCTAATTCTTCTGTAACATCCTCCCTTTGCTTTTTTATATTTTCTAAAAAATTTCCTTTTTGTGGAAGCCATCCAACTATTTTATCAACTTTTGTAGCAGCAACAACAAAGGGTGTTTTATATTCTTTTAAAATTGTTAAACTTTCCTCAGTTTGTTCTTGAAACCCCTCCATCAAATCAATAACTAATATTGCTAAATCTGCTACTGCACCTCCTCGCTTCCTTAAAGTTATAAAGGCAGCATGTCCAGGAGTATCTAAAAAAAGCAAGCCCGGAATTTTTAGTTCTACATTGAATTGTCTTAACAATTCTCCACAAATTTCTTTAATTGTTTTTTCCGGTATGTAACTAGCTCCTACATGTTGTGTAATGAGACCAGCTTCAGATTTAGCTACAGCTGTGCCTCTAATTCTATCAAGCAAAGTTGTTTTCCCATGATCTATATGGCCAACAGTTACAATTATAGGTGATCTAATAACCATTTCAATCCCCACAATCTTAATCTATTTTAAGTTATTAAAATTAATTAGTGAGAAAGAATGCCTTTAACAATCCATGACTTAACTCCTATTGGTTTATGTATTGCTACGCAAGAGTTATTTGATATAAAAAGATTTCGCGAGCTATTTGCTGATTTTTTAATTTATCGTGTTAAGGATAAAGATTTAGAAAAATTTATTTTACCATTAAAAAGGGAACTAAACTCCAATCTTAATCAAAAAAAGTTTTTAGAGGGTCATAAGGCAGTTATAATAAATAACATTGACAAAATCCTCAATCTAGTTTATGTAAAATATTCAAACATAGATATGCGGGCTGTAGAAGGCATAATTGTAGAAGGAAAGGAAATTATAAAGAAAGTTTTGCTTGCAGAGAGTTTTGAAAGTTTAGCAAAATTGGAAACTGTTTTCAAAAACAAAATAACATTGCCAGTATATTCATTATTTTCGCGTTATGAAAAACAAAGGTCATGATTTTTATGCTACAAAAAGATGTGGAAGAAGAAATAGAAAAGTTAAAATCTAAAAAAATGGAATTGGTGAATAAAATTAATTTAACTCTAGACTTTGAAGAAAGAGATAACTTAGAGAAGGAGGTCGAAAAGATTGAAGAACAAATACAACTTTTAGAAAAAATGAAAACTAGTAAAGTTTAATTTTAGGTATAGTGGAGGCAGTTTGATATATTTTAAAATTCTTTTAACATTTTCTTTCTATTTTTACCATCTTAATATATTTCTAATATAAATTCCAATGAAAACTATTATAACAATCATCGCAGCCAGAATAAACCATAATTGTGGATCGGTCCAATCAGGCATATCATTATTTATTTTGTGCTTCTTCTGTATTAAACTTAATTTCCACTTCCTTTTGGGCAGCAGGAGTTTTTGGTTTTTTCTTTAACAAATTTTTTAAATTCCACAATTTTTCTTTAATTTTTTTGATGAGGTTTGAAACTTGCTTTAATTCGACTCTTCTAAAGGCTTTATATTGAGGCGGGGCATAAGTTTTTGTTGGCCAAAAAAGATAAACTAATATACCTATTAAAGCAACACCACCTATTATTATGTAAATCAAAAATCCTGATATGGCAGTAGAGATAGAAGTAGATATAGATACAGGAAATGCTTCTATAGGTTGTTTTTGAAGGCTTGATTTTATAGCCTCTAATAGATTCTTTGCATCAGATAATTTTTGATAGGCACTAAAGTAATCTCCAGATTTCATATCATTTTCTATTTCAGATAATTTTTGTTGAAGTTGTGTATAGTTTTGTTCTGCCAGAGTTGTGTTTAAACCTTTTTGTTTGCTGGCATTGATTTCTTCTAATATTTTAAGGGCTTCGGTCTGATAAATTAGAAAAGTATTATTTATGAAAGTTTTGTTTTCAATTCCTGGATTTATTCTCAAAGTAAAACTCTTTATAACTGTTTTATTTGGACTTGCTGCTTTGAAAATTCCATTGTAATCTTTAATTTCAAACATTCCAACAGTAAAGTTAGCCAATATTGAAAAAGTCCTTCCAGGCAAGATAGTTTTATTCGTGGCATTTAAAGTATACCAAGTGGCATCTATACCCTCGATAGTAAAATTAACGTTTTGAGTTATATCTCCTGTATTTTTGATAACAACAATAGTAGAATTGTAAGAATTTTGTTCTGTGCTTATAAAATCAATAGCAATAATAGTTAGATTAACCACAGACTCGCTTACTCTTAAAATATTTGAAACTGAGTTAGATGTGTAGTTTTGAGTTGATGTCGTATTGCAAACATAATTGAATTCTCCTGAGGGAAAAGTTTGAACATCAGGATTGTTTACTTCTACATTATTTCTATAAAGCTTTGCTACTACATCTACAACAGGCGAACTACAACTTACATTAGTTGGTGTATTAGGTAAAACGTTCCAATCGGGTGAAGCAATTAAGGTCAAACTAGGAGTAGCTTTTTGTATAGTAAAAATAAACATGGGGGTAGAGTTAAATGAACCATAAGAATTATTTGCATAAACTTTCCAATAAAATGTTCCTGCAGGCAAAATAATTTGAAATGAAGAGGTATTAGTACCAGATAATCTGTACATAGTATAATTAGTTGCGCTACCTGTAAAGTTTGCTTCCAACAAACTTACATTAAAACCAGAAGGATCGTTATCATCGAACCATGTTATGTTAAAGGTTGTATAAGTTTTGGAATAGCTGCCAGGAAAGGAAGTTATGTTATTACTCCATCTAGGCGGTTGATAGAGAATGGTTAAGTTAAATGTTGCTCCTGTAGAATTATCAGTATAATTGGCATTATTGCTTGTTACGTTTGCTTTAAAGATGTAAAATCCTATACCAAGCGTTGGGGTAGGAGTATAGGAAGCAAAATTGCCACCAGAGGCGACTTGGCTACCATTTTGATAAATAACAACATTCCCTATACTTGTGGCTGTTATATTTACAAGAGTTCCATTGAATAAAACAACGTTTTGATTGAGGTTATTGTTAATATACAAATTAACGGGATTTGGTGCTTTAGTTACATCATAAAAAAACTGAGGTGTGGAATTAATATTACCAGATGTATCATTTGCATACCATTTATAAACATATTTTCCTGCAGCAAGATCAGAAAAGAAATAATAGTAAGTAGAGCCAGAAACATTAGAAACAGTGTAATTAGTTAAAGCGCCAGTAAAGTTATGCTCAATCAATACTTTATCTATTCCTACATTGTCTACCCAAGAAATGTTGAATTGATACAATCTGCCAGATGTATAATTAACGCCTGTTGGTGGAGATGTTTGATTGGAAGACCATGTAGGGGCATCTTGATCATTAACATTTACTTGAACATTTGTCGAATTATAATTACCATTAATATCTTGAACAGTTACATTAAAATTATAAGTTCCGATTGCATTTGGAGATTTTGCATTAAACCAAAAATATTGTGTTGTACTATTTTGTATAATTCCGGTTGGAGTTTGATTCCACCAAAAAGTTCCAGAAAATGAAACTAAAGATGAGTCAACTGTTGTGCCTGTACCCCCAACATAAGAAAATCCAGCAGGTAATGTTATGTTAACCTGAGTGATATTAAGCGTATCAGTATTGCTTATGGTAAAGTTTAATGTGTTTGTACTTCCAGCATTTACTGTGCTGGGGCTAACGGAAGCAGTAAAGCTTGCTGCAAAAACAGGGGGAAGTGAAACAAGGAAAATTAAGAATAATATAATAAAAAATAGATTTTTGAAAGTATTCATCACATCTCCTTAAAATTATTTAGCTTTAAAAATTAAAATTAGTTATAATCTTCAAACTGATGAAGACTGATGGGCGTCATGATTATCGATGATTAGAACCCTTAAGTTCGGAAGGGAGAAAAGATTTTTATTGGTTCGCTCCACTGGGCGGTCCACCTCGCGCGAGATATTAAACAAAGAATATAGGCGCGAGGTCCTTCTTTGTAAAAAAATTTAAAAATTTTAATTTCTTTTGCCCTCGAGGGGATTCGAACCCCCAACCAACGGCTTAGGAAGCCGCTGCTCTATCCAGGTTGAGCTACGAGGGCTTGCAAATACTTATTTTATTTTTTGTTCAAATACTTTTCTCATTAAAAATATTGGTAGATTGCCAGAATAAAGGAGAGTATCATGGAAGAATTTGTGTGTAAACTTATTTCCCATTTTTTCTTTTATTTCCTCTTTCAATTTTTTAATAAGATGTTTGCCCAATAAATAGCTCAATTGATAGCCTGGGGATAAAGTATATCTATTTACTTCAACCCTTGCCCTTTCTTTTTCCATACCAACTTCTTTTACTAAAAAGTCTATAGCTTCTTCATAGCTCATTTTTCCAGTACTTAGCTTAACATCAACTATAATTCTTGCTGCCCTCCATATCATATCCTGTGTTAAAACAAACCATCCTTCTGGAGTATTATCATATCCTAACTCTTTCATCGCTTCTTCACAATAGTGGGCCCATCCTTCAACAAATTCTGTAGGATTTAGCAGCAATCTAATTAAGGAAGGGTTTGTGTTGGCACAAGCTAATTGCAAGTGATGTCCAGGATAGGCTTCATGGACAGAAGTATTATTTATATCAGCATAATTATATCTACCTAAATCCTTTGTGTAGGGTGGAGTTACAATATAAATTCCTGTTTGTTTTTTCTCAAATTTTGCTGGCTGGAAATAAGCAGCAAAAGGAATGAGATGTCGCATATAAGCAGGCGTCTCTATAACAATCAATTCCTCATTTTTTGGTATAGTAGCAAAATCCATTTCCTCTACAAATTCCTTTGATATTTTTATAGCCTTTCTATAAGATTCAAGAATTTCATTAAAAGTTTCAGGATGATTTTGTTGTATTATTTTTCTTACTTCTTCTATTGTCGCGCCTGGTTTTATTTCTTCTGCTAGAATTTTTAACTTATTTTTCAATTCTGCCAATTGTTTTTCTCCAAACTCCAAAATTTCTTCAGGAGTCATTCCTAATTTTCTCAACTCAATTAATTTTTTAAACTTTTTATAACCAATGGCAAATTTTCTTTTAGCTTTGGGTAATATTTTTTTAAGATAATTTTTATAATCTTCTATTGCTTTTTTAGATTTTAAAGTGACTTTTTCTAATTGTTGAAGAACTTTTTTGTTCAATTTTTTCTCTTTAGCAACCTTTAATATTTCATCTAAAAAACTAGGTAATGTTTCACAAGATTCTATGCCCAATTCAACCCAAAGTTTCACAGGATTTTTTATCCTTGTTTTGGCTTGCTTTATTACTTTAGGGAATTGTTTTTCTCTAGCTATTATATTTTTAATCCTTTTTTCAAAGGGAGCAAAATCCCTTGTAAATAAAGGAAAAAGAGTATCGCCTAAGAAAGAGGCTATATCAGGGTTTTGCTCCCAGTGTCTTATTTCTTTTAGTTTGAATAGAGAGAGTTCTATAAAATATATAACAGCTTCTAAATCTATTTTCCTTTCATCGGATAATTTTTGGTAATCAACTTTTTTGAATTCTTTCAAAAATTTTTGAAAAATTTTTATTTCTTCTAAATATCTTTTTTTACTCTCGTTAGGCATTTTTGCATCGAATTGATGCAAGCCTAAATATGTTGCAAAATCAGGATTTCTTTTTACAAAAGTCCAAAAGAATTTTCTTGCCAAATTATCGAACTTTTTGTCCTCATTCATATATTTTTTTATTCTAAATAGGCTCTTATTTTTTTCTTACCCACAATAGCTTTAATTAATTCTTTTCCAATGTTTGAATCTTTTGTTACTTTTATGCTTCCTTTTTTTCCAATCGTCGCGGCAAATAAAAATTTATCCTCAATGTAAACACTGGCGGTCCTTCCTTCAAATCTTTTATCAAAAATTAATTCTATGCTATTGCCAGTTTCATTCAAACCAAAATTAATTTCTTTTCCTAAAGCAAGTATCCTAGGCTCTACGTCTATATGAATACCTAACTTTCTTTCTATTTCACTAATCATGCTTCCGTTCTTTCCAATTAATCTTGGTATCACTTCATTATCTACTCTTACAATAGCTTTATTTTCCGAGGTAATTTCAACTTCAGCTTTAGGGTCGAATCTTTTTATTTCTTGCAGAATTCTTTCAGCAGCTAGTTTTTTAATAGAGCTTACTTCTTCACCTATTGGCACAATAATGTTTTCTTCACCGAAAGTATAGATTTCATATTCTAATTTTCCTGTTTCAAAATCTCTAACTTCCACAACAGGTCTAGCCAAATCCTCTTCTGTCATGCCAGTAGGAACCTTTACAACAAGGTTTAATTCATAAACCTTTTTCACTTCCCCGTCTTTAATGAAAATAACTGTATCAACAATATGAGGAATCATTCCCAATTCAACCCTTCCCATAAAGCGTTGTATAGCATCTATAGCTTTACTGGCATGTACTACTCCTACCATTCCGACTCCAGCTAGGCGCATATCACTAAAAACTTCAAAATCTTTCGTTTTTCTTACTTCATCAAAGATTGTATAATCTGGCCGTACTAAAAGTAAAATATCAGCAGTTTTTTCAAAATCTCCTTCTAAGGGACCATATTGTGTTATTTCTGGTCCTACTTGTAAGTCTTTAGGCGATTCTAAAGTTTTCACAATTTTTCCCTGATTTTTATAGAATTCTGCTAAACTAGAAGCAAAACTTGTTTTTCCTGCTCCGGGAGGGCCTGCTATCAAAATACCTTCAGCCTTTTCCTTCAATCTTTTTATTAATTTTTCAGAAAGTTTGTAATCCTCTAAAGTTAATTTAGCTATAGGCCTTACAATAGTTATTTCCAAACCATCAGAAAAAGGTGGTCTTGCTATAGCGATTCTATAGTTGCCCAACTGCAAAACTAAGGCTCCTGCTCTACTTATTTCAACAAAACCCTCTTCGCTTATTCTTGTTGCTTCAGAAATTTCCCTAATCATTTCTTCCAATTCTTCCTCTGTTATGGGCTTGTCACTTATTTTAACTAGTTCAAATCTTCCAGGTTTACCACGCTTTGCCATGGGAACAACATCTTTTTTCAAATGGACACTTAAAGTATCTTCTGTGAAGAATTTTTCAAATTTCAATCCTGTAGTCTTAACTTCTGCCGGGATATATTCGACTTTTACTCCCTCGGCCTCGGCCACTAAGGCTTGAACATAATCGGCAGTATAAAGTACAGCATTTTCACTTTTCGCAACATCTCTAATTAAACCATCTATTCTACCAGATCTAGCTAATTTTATATCTTCATATGTAGGTCTCTCTCCAGTAAATCTTATTTTAATTTTCTCTTTTTCACAAACTTTTCTCAATCTTTTTAATTCTTCCAATCCAATAAAACCTGGCTCTCTACCTTTAGAGGCCTGGGCTTGTAATTCATCTAATGCAGCTAAAGGTATGATTATCTCAACATCCTTTAGCTTACCCTTTTCCAAAAGTTCTGTTACCTTTCCATCGATGATTATTGATGTATCAAGGCAAATTTTTTCCATATTATTCATTACCCATTTGGTTTTTATATCCCATATTTTTATCCTTGAAAGTATACTTAACAAAATATTTTTTCAATTAAAGAAAATTTTTTAAAGTAGCTTTAAAGCATTTTTATTAGATAAAAATGAATAAATGTCCAGATTGTGGCAGTTTAAAACTAAAATTAGTGGAAAATGAATTAATGTGCAAAGATTGTGGAGCAGTGCTTGATGAAGGTTTATTTTCCGGAAGCAGAATAGTTTAAGATAAAAATTAAATTCTATTTTTATTAGATAAACTTACCCTTTAAAAATCGAATAATATCTTCTAATTTCAAGGTTTTTTGTGTATTAGTTCGCATGTCTTTTAATTTAAATTTTCTTGCCTTTAATTCTTCCTTTCCAACAATGATAACATATGGAATTTCCATGGCGTTGGCGTAATCCAATTGTTTGCTAAATTTTTTATTAGTTAAGTCAATCTCACATGGTATATTATTTTTCCTCAATTTTTGGGCTATCTTTATAGCATCAACTTTTACATTTTCATCTACATTGGCAACAAAAACCTTTGGAATAGGAAGGGTTTCACTAAAAATATTCCTTTCTTTCATGTTTTCAAAAATTCTATCTAGGCCTAAAGAAATTCCTGTAGCTGGAGTAGGTTGACCACCAATAGCTTCTATTAAATTGTCGTATCTTCCTCCCCCACCACAAGAAACTTTACCACCAAGATAAACTTCATAAACTAAACCAGTATAATAATCTAACCCCCTAACAAGATAAGGATCTATTTTTAGTCTTTTTTCAAAACCAAATTGTTTAGAGTATTTTAATAACTCCATTAAATCCTTTGCTTTTTCTTTTATTCCATTTTTTCTTAACTCTTTTAAAGAAAGGGATTTCAAAATTTTTTCCGCATCTATTCCTAATTTTCCTAATTCTTTTTTTACCCAATTTTCACCAAACCTATCTAACTTATCTATGATTCTCATTATATCATTTTTTTTATCTTTCATTTCCATTTCTTCTAAAATACTTTCAACAATCCTTCTATCATTAACTCTAATATAAAAATCCTTGAATCCCAATTTCTCTAAACATTCACAAACACAAGCTAAGCATTCAGCATCTGCCAAAACAGATGGAGAGCCAATAATATCAATATCTGCTTGCCAAAATTCTCGCCATCTAAAAGCTTGAGGCTCATCATAACGCCAAACTTTTTCTATTTGATATCTTTTAAAAGGAAGGATAAATTTTCCGGAAGTAAAAACTCTGACCAGAGGCATAGTTAAATCAAATCTTAAACCTATTTCACGATTTGCCTTGTCTTTAAAATAATATATTTCATTTTTTACCGCTTCTCCCAAACCTCCCTTGGCTGAAAGCAATTCGAAACTTTCGAGGGCAGGAGTATAAAGTGGAGCAAATCCATATTTTTCAAAGGTATTTTTAACTATTTCTACAATTTTGTTAAATTTAATTGCATCCTTCGGCAAAAAATCCCTTGTTCCTTTTACATTTTGAAATCGCATATTATTAATTGAATTTTTATTTTTTATATTGGTAGAATTATAACCAACTAAATTGAAAGTTAGCGCCTTTCTAAAATTTTCCATTTTTTATCCGAAAAAATAATTTCTAATTTTAAATGTTTTTAACTAGCTAAAAAATTGTGGAAAAATTTTTGATAATTTAGTTTATCATTTAGACTGTCCTCACTTCATATTTTTTATAATTATCTTTTTTATTCTCATTAATACTAGGAGATTCTAGAAAGAGTTTGCCATAAATTGACTTTCAATACATAAAGAAAAATTAAACTCAAAAATATTTTCTAATATTATGGGTTCGATATAAATTTTTCAAAAATAAATTTATCTTGTGGGAGGACTATTACATCACTTGGCAGCAGGCCTTATTTCTGCTGCGCTAGTTTATTGGTACTTTAGACATAGAGATTTTGCCATCTCAATTTTTATAGGAAATTTTTTACATGATATTTTTATTTTTGCTTATGCTCCTATTTTTTTGGGAACATTAGATATAACAAAAATAGTAAAATCAGCATTTTTCTTTAATAGAGATCCTATTTTTCTTATACTATGGATGGGTATACAATCAATTTTTGTTGCCCTTTTCCTTTTCTTTCAAAAATTTTTAAGAAAAAAAGAATTTCGTGAATTTGAGTATAATGTTGGTTTTTTACTATTAGGAATAATTACCCATATGACTATGGACATTTTTATACAAGAACAAGGAATACTTTATTAAAATTATTTAATTTTAGCCACATCTCCCAAGGTCAATTTAGGCTTTTTCTTTTCACTTTTTCCTTCAAATCTTTCTTCATATGTTGTTCTTAAATTTATTTCTAAGAAATTTTCTATTTTCTTTAATAATTCTTCATCCGGTTCCATTAAATTTGCTTCAATTCTCCTTATGACCGATACTTTTTCATTCAATCTTTTTGCAAACTCTTCGAGATTTAAGCCTTTGTTTTCACGGGCTTTTTTTATGTACTTTCCATAATTTTCTATTAATTCCCACTCTTTCTCTTGAAAATTTAGTTGGAGGGGATTAACTATAGGCTTATAATTCTCGATTTCCACTACTCTTCTTCCAAATTTAGTGCACTTGTTACAAACTTCTAATACACTACCCTCTATCTCTATTTTATTTAAGAAATTTACTTTTTTTCCACACAAATTACATTCTGAAATCTTTACCAACCTATCTGCTTAAATATTCTTAACATTCTAAATATTAGCAATACTTAAATTTTAAATATCTTGTTACAATAAATAAATCTTAGTGAAAGAATGAGGATTGATATTCGGATTGGGAGCATCTTCTGAAAAAGTTTTATTTAACTATAACTATAAGGTGATTTTATGGTAATAACGGAAGTTAAAGGACAGTATAATCCTAATGAGATAGAAAATAGAATAAGGAACTTTTGGGAAAAAAATAAAATTCCTCAAAAACTACAGGCGGATTTAAAAAAGAAAAAGTTTTATTTGTTGGATGGTCCGCCCTATGTAAATCAAGTGGCTCATGTAGGCCACATAAAAACAACTACTGCAAAAGATGTCTGGGCGAAATTTAAACAGATGCAAGGTTTTAATGTTTGGCTTCAACCGGGATTTGATACCCACGGTTTGCCTATAGAGAATATGGTAGAAAGAGAATTAAACATAACTTCCAAGCAACAGATTGAAGAGATGGGAATTGATAAATTCATGAAAATATGTCGTAGTCATGCAGAAGATATGAAAAATGAATGGTTGAAATTATATAAGCAACTAGGAGCATGGCGAGGTTGGTTTGAGCCTTATTTAACATATAAAAATTATTTCATAGAATCTGGCTGGTGGACTATTAAACGATTATATGAAAAAGGTATGTTGGTAGAGGGTGAAAAGCCAACCTTTTGGTGCCCTCATTGTGAAACTGCTTTGGCTGGTTATGAAGTCACAGATAGCTATGCTGATATAAAAGATCCATCTATTTATGTAAAGTTCCGAATAAAGGGAAAGCAGAATGAGTACCTTCTTGTTTGGACTACTACACCATGGACTTTGGTTAGCAATGTAGCAATAGCCGTTCATCCTAATGAATATTATGTTAAAGCTAAAATGGGTAATGATATATTAATCCTGGCGGAAAAACGTGTAAAAATATTTTTTGAAAACATTTTGAAAAAGAAGTATGAAATTATAGAAAAATTTTTGGGGAAAGAATTAGAAGGATTGAAATATGAGCCTTGTTTAGATGTGCCGATTCAACAAAAATTGAAATTAATTACAAACACTCACCAAGTAATTCTGTCCATTCCTGTAATGGTTAAAGAGAAGTTTCAAGATTTTGTAACAATGGAAGAAGGTACTGGTTTAGTACATACTGCTCCAGGACATGGTCCTGAAGATTATATGATTGGACAACATTATAACTTACCCGTTGTGTCGCCTATAAATAATGAAGGGAAATTTACCAATGATGCAGGAGAGTTCAGAGAACTTTTTGTAAAAGAGGCCGATAAACTTATAATAGAGAGGTTACAAAAAAATGGCTTATTAGTGAAATTTGATTGGGTAATACATTCTTATCCCCTTTGTTGGCGATGCAAGAGTCCTTTGATATACAGATTAAGTAAACAATGGTTTCTGAAGGTAGATATGATAAAGTCAAAAATGATAAAAGAAAATGAAAAAGTTAACTGGCTTCCTGAATGGGGCAAAGAAAGATTTCATAATTGGCTTATTGGTGCTACGGATTGGTGTATTTCTAGACAAAGATATTGGGGCATACCTTTGCCCATATGGGTTTGTGAAAAGTGTAAAGCGAAGGATGTTATAGGTAGTGTAGAAGAACTTAGAAGAAGAGCTATAAAAAAGTTGCCAAAGGATATAGATTTGCATAGGAATGTGGTAGATAAGATAGAATTGGCTTGCAAAAATTGTAATGGTAGAATGAAAAGAATTCCAGATATTCTAGATGTATGGTTTGATTCAGGAATAGCTCCCTGGGCCTCTTTAGGTTATCCATATAACGATAAAGAAAAAAGGTTTGAAGAACTTTGGCCTGTGGATTTAGTTTGTGAATCTCAAGATCAAATTAGGGGATGGTTTTATAGTTTAATGTTTTGTGGGGTTGCTACTTTTGATAGAAGTCCTTATAATTCAGTAGGATTAATGGGTTGGGTAGTGGATGAAAAAGGAGAGAAAATGAGTAAAAGTTTAGGGAATGTTATATGGGCAAAAGAAGCTTTACAAAAGCTTTCTGCTGATATAATTCGCTTATATTATTGTTGGGAGGTTCCACTTTGGGAAGTACAAAAATTTAGTTTTAAGACAGCGGAGGAGATAGTAAGGGCGGTAAACATCTTATGGAACACCTATTCCTTTTTTACAACCTATGTGGATAAAAATTTCAAACCTAAATTAACTGCATTAAAAATAGAAGACAAGTGGTTATTATCAAAATTAAATTCATTGATAGAAGAAGTTTTGCAACATTATGAAAAGTTCGAATTTCATGAAGTAGGAAGAAAAATAGTGAATTTTGTTGTTAATGATATAAGCAGATTTTATATAAAGCTAATAAGAGATAGAGTTTGGATAACTGAAAAGGGCGCTGATAAAAATGCGGCTTTATCTACCTTATATACGGGCTTAGTTACTGTTGCTAAGCTTTTAGCACCTATTACTCCCTTCATTTCTGAAGAAATTTATCAAAACTTAGTTTTAGGTTTAAACAAAAAAGAAAAACCTTCGATTTTCTTATCTATTTTACCAAAAGTTAATAAAAAATTAATTGATAAAAATCTAGAGCAGGAAATAGAAATAGGAAGGAAAATTATTGAGAAAACTTATGCAGCAAGGCAGGCAGCGGGAATAAAATTGCGATGGCCTATTAGGCATCTTTATATTAAAACAATGGATAAGAAAGCTTTGAATGTTGCACGAAAATTGGAGGATATTCTAATAAAATTATGTAATGTAAAAGAAGTAAAAGTTATAGAGGAAAAAACAAAAGAGGATTTTGCGATTGAGATAGATAAAGAGCTAGATGAAAAGTTAATAGAGGAAGCTATGATTAGAGAGTTAATAAGAGAAATTCAAAATCTTAGGAAACAAAATAAATTCAGTGTAAAGCAGACAATTGATTTAACCCTAAATTCTAACCCTCAAATTAATAAAGTTTTGAAAAATTATGAAAAAATTATTTCAAAAGAAGTCGGCGCCAAAAATATTCAAATAGGCTCGTTAAAGGGAAAATATAAAGGTCAACTTATCTTTGAGGATCAAAAAATCTTGATACAATTTGAATAAATTGATACCCTCTTAAGAGTTCTAAATCTATATACTGCTTCTGAAAGTTTTTTGATATTATGCTTGTATTAAGCCGAAAAAAATTAATTTTAATTTCATCTTTAGCTTCTGTTTTAGGATTGTTGTTGATTTATGCAGCAAGTATCTTTTCACAACCAAAAGAGATAAGTTTAGAAGAAATTTCATCAGAATTGATAGGTAAGACTATTTCCACTAGCGGTTATATTATAAGTAAACGAGTTTCACCTGATGGTCATATATTTTTAACCATTTCTCAAAATAAAGCAAAAATTCAAGTGCCATTATTTGCAAACTTTCTAGAAAAAATGAGAGAGGAAAATAGAAACACGAATTTTAAAGTTGGCCAGAAAATTTTTGTTGAAGGAATAGTGGATGAATATAAAGGCCAGCTTCAAATAATTCCAAGAAAGGTTAGTGATGTAAGAATAATTGGATGATTTTTATGCTTGAATTTATTATTTTTTCTTTGCTAGGCTTATTTTTAGGTACAATATTGGGACTTATTCCGGGCATGCACATAAATAACATACTACCATTAATTATGGGTTTATCTTTTATAATTGATCCAATGAATCTAGCTATTTTTATCGTAAGCATATCAATTTCACAAATTTTCATAGGATATATTCCCTCTATTTTTCTTGGTGCACCTGAAGAAAACACAGCTTTATCTGTTTTACCAGGCCACAAATTGCTCTTGGCAGGAAAAGGTTTTGAGGCAATAAAGTTAACTGTTATTAGTGGAATTTTTGCTTTATTTTTTTCAATATCTACAATTTTTATTCTAACAAATTATTTTTCTTATCTTTATGAATTGTCTCGACCTTATGTGCATTATATTTTAATTTTTTTGATTTCAATCATGTTAATTTATGAAAAAAATTTTAAAATGTCCATATTATCTTTAGCCATAATTTTGCTTTCCGGGATTTTTGGTATTCTAGTTCTTAATTCTACAATCATAACAACTAAGTTTGTTCTTTTTCCAGTTTTATCAGGATTATTTGGAATTAGCACATTGCTAATAAGTTTGTTTCAAAATTCCAAAATTCCTCCTCAATCCTATGATGATGAAATAGATCTCCCACTATCAACATTTTTAAAATCTATTTTTCTAGGCTCCCTTTCAGGCTTAGCTGTTGGTTTTTTACCTGCAGTGGGCGTTTCTCAAGCAGCAACGCTTATGCAATATATAGGAAAAATGCAAGAAGCTAGATCTTTTCTTGCCACTTTATCTTCCATTAATATTTCCAACGAAATTTTTTCATTAATATCTTTATTTTTCGTAGGTAATCCTCGAAGTGGTGCTAGTGTAGCAATAGAAAGAATTTTAGGTAAATTAAATTTCCATGATACTTTAATTTTAATAGGTACAATATGCTTTACTTCTTCGATGGCTGCCTTATTAACAATATTTCTAGGCAAAATTATTCCGAAATTTTTAATTAAGATAAATTACAAAATTCTTTCTCTAATAATTATTTTATTTCTTCTCTCTATGATTTCAATTTCAACTGGCTTAAATGGTTTATTAATAGTTTTTACAGCTACTTCTATAGGATTTCTGTGTAATTTGCTTGGTGTTAGAAGAAGTCATTGTATGGGAGTTTTATTAATACCAAGTATTTTCTTTTTTGCGGGATTAAATCCAACAATAATATCAATATTAGGTTTATAATCTTCGATTTTCTATAATTAAAAAAGTGTGCAAAAATCAAAAAATCCAATAGCTTAGTTAATAAAAAAATATATTGTCGGGAAGTAGAATGGATAAAAAAGAACTCATAAATAATTTTCAAAGAAATCCACAACGTTATTGGAAGGTTAAATTATTTGATGATTTAGATTTTCAACGAAAAAAATGCAAGAATTGTGGTAAATTTTTTTGGACTTTAACTAATCAAGAAATTTGTAATGATTCTACTTGCAAACCCTTTGAGTTTATTGGCCATCCCCCCACAAAGAAAAAGTTAGATTTTTTTGAAACATGGGAGGTAATCAAGAAATTTTTCGTGAAAAAGGGGCATACAGTGCTAAAACCTTATCCGCTTGCAAGCAGATGGTACCCTTTACTCTATTTTACAAATGCAGGCATAGTAAATTTTTATAGAATAGATGAAAATGGGAAATTAGATTTTGAATTTCCAGCTAACCCTTCCATATTGACTCAACCTTGTTTGAGATTTGTTGACCTTCCTAATGTAGGCTTAAATAACAAGTCCTATAGTTGTTTTTTTATGATACAACAAACTTCTGCACATGGATATAAAAATGGTTATTGGAAAGATGAAGCTGTTGAATTAGATTTTGAACTTTTAACAAAAGTTTTTGGCATACCTCCAGAGGAAATTGTTTTTATTGAGGATGCATGGCTGAGCCCAGTAGCCTTTGGTCCCTCTTTAGAATATCATGTACAAGGATTAGAGTTAGGGAACATTGTCTTTACAGAATTTGAGGGCACCCCCAATAATTATAGAGAAATGGAGAATAAAATCATTGATATGGGCGCTGGGCACGAGAGATTTACTTGGATAACACAAGGCACACCAACTAGCTATGAAGCTGTGTTTGGTCCAATTCTTAAACGACTAAGGAAAATAATAGATTTAGAATATGATAAAGATTTTTTCATCAAATATTCAAAATACACTGGCTTAATCAATGTGGATGAATTTCCCCATATTAAAATAGTGAAAACTAAAATTGCTGATAAGCTTGGCATATCTTTTGAGCAATTACAAAAAAAAGTTGAACAAATAGAGGCTTTAAATATAATTGCTGAACATTCTCGCGCTTTAGCTTTAGCGATAGGACAAGGAAATTTACCTTCGAATATTGGTGGAGGATATAATCTTCGAGTGATTTTAAGAAGAGCCCTTAGTTTTATAGATAAATTTAATTGGGATATTAAATTAGAAGATGTAACACTTTGGCATATAAATCTTCTAAAAAAATTTTTCCCAGATTTAGCAAAGCACAAAGATGAAATTGTTACAATTTTGAAAGTGGAAGAAAAAAGATATAGACAAACCAAAGAAAGATCAAAAAGAATAGTTGAATCTTTAGTAGGAAGAAAATTAACTGAAGAAGATTTGATAAAGATATATGAATCTGAAGGTATAACGCCGGAGCAATTGGAAATAGAAGTTCCTGAAGAATTTTATAAAAATATAACTGAGAGACATATAGGTCATAAAAAAATAGAGAGAGAGAAATATTCCCTAGATGTTTCTAATCTACCAGCTACAAAAATTTTGTATTATGACGAGCCATATATCTATAAATTTAAAGCAAAAGTTCTAAGAATTTCTGGTAATTTTATTATTCTAGATAAAACAGCATTTTACCCAGAATCAGGAGGACAGAAAGCGGATCGAGGCTATATAAATGGAATAAAGGTTATAGATGTACAAAAAATAGGTTCTGTTATAGTTCATAGGCTTGATGGTGAGTTAAAGGTAAAGGAAGGAGAGCATGTTTCGTGCAAAGTGGATAGAAAAAGAAGGGAAATTTTAATGAAGCATCATGATGCTATTCATATAATTTCTGGTGCTGCAAAAAAAATTTTAGGTAGGCACATTCATCAATATGGAGCCGAAAAAGATGTAGATAAAGCGAGAATTGATTTGACTCATTTTGAAAGTTTAAGCTGGGAAGAATTAGAAAAAATAGAAAATCTTGCGAATAGAATAGTGAAGAAAAATTTGTCTATTAAAAAAATTAGTATGGATAGGGGGGAAGCTGAAATGAAATATGGATTTGATATCTATGCTGGAGGTTATGTGCCTTCTAAACAAATAAGAATTATAGATATTGGCAATGGGTTTGATGTGGAAGCTTGTGGAGGTACTCATGGGAACAAAACAAAAGAAGTAGGCTGGATAAAAATAATTAGATCAAGAAGAATTGCCGATGGTTTAGTGAGATTGGAAATAGTTGCGGGCGAAGTAGCAGAAAAATATTTAAAAGAAAAAGAAAAAATTTTGAAAGAAGTTTCTAAAAAATTAAAAGTTAAAGAAGAAGAAGAAGTTCCGCAAGCTGTAGAAGAATTATTTAGAGAATGGAAGAAATTGAGGAAACAATTAAAAGATAAAAAGGTTGATAAAAATGATGTCGTTTCAAGAGTTTAAAAAATTAAAGCATAAAGAAAAAATTTTAAAAAAGGCAGCTGAAATTCTTAGGGTGGAAGATAAAGATTTACCTAGAGTTGTGGAAAGATTTCAAAATGAAATAGAAGAAATGAAAACTATATTAGAATCTAATCTTTAATTTTAGGTAAAATTATTAATCCTTCTTTTTCATCTCCTATAGCCAAATAATTACCTTCAAGATACATTTTTCCAACTAAAGCACAAGTAATTGCGTCCAATTCATGATCTGTTATATTTTTCTTTTTGATGTCACCTTTTATACCATATTTTATTAAACCTTTCCTTAACTTTTCTAAACCCTTATGCTTTCTAGGTATGCCCAAAACATCTTGCACACTTCCAGGAAAACTTTCAATAACTTTTACTCCATTTTCTTCAAATATTTTCTTTAATTTAATTCCCCTCTTGGTCAACTTTCTCATAGGCCCTAATGTTATTGGGAAAAACTTTATTTTCATCTTTAATAAATCTTTATCACATTTCCTTAAATGTGGTTTACTTTTTTGCTCTAAGCTTTTTCTACCTTTAGGTAGAGTGAGGGGGGCATCTATACTAATTAAATCCGGTTTTATTTCTAAAGTTTTTTGAAGAATTTCTTCATCAGTATGCAAAGTAAAAGTTTTGCAATTTAAATTTTCATCAAGAACACAAAATCCAGTTATCCGATTTTCGCTTCCTGCTAAATCTATTCCTATAATTTTCATTCATCTCGCCTTCATGGCACATTCTATAGGTGGCTGATAAGCCACTTCACACAAAGCTGAAAATACTTCTTCATTAGATTTGTTCTCTAAAGTTTTTTGGCCATAAAACCCAAGAATGTAAACAGATTGATTATAGTTTCCGGAAATTTCTTCTAAATAGAGCCAGTTGTATCTTTGAGCTAAACCTTCTAAATAATCTTTTTGTTCTAAACAGCTTAGACAGTTTGGAGAATAAAAGAAAGTTATTATACTGCCACCAGAACTTAAAATTAAATTTTGTTGTTGAGGGGTTAAGCGATAATTAACTATTCTACTTTCAGGTAATTTTGTTTGTTGAGAAGTTCCAAAAATTGTTGATTGTATTACAGAAAAAGCAAATGTAGAGAGTAACATAATCCCAATCAATAGAAATCCTATGATTTTTGCACTTGGCAGTTTTAGTTTCATCATAATCCTATAAATTTTTTCGATACAAATTTTATTTAAGTTATGGTATTAGAAAGGCTCATTTCCATTAGAGAAGCTATTAAGAATCCTTGGTGGATGTTTATAGTAGGCGGACTAATATCAGTTTTATCCCTTCTCGTAGCATTTCTGGTTCCCATATTTCCTAATGATATCGGTTTATTCTCCTCTATATTAATAACTTTTGCGATGACACCATTTATGGTTAATTTGTTTTCCTATGAAGAAGCTAAGGAAGAAGAAGAATGGGAAAAAAGAAGAAAAATGAATTTATTCTTAAGGTATAGAGAAATATTAGCAGTTTATGCTGCATTTTTTATAGGAGTAGTTTTAACAAAAAGTATAATTTTTCTTATTCTTCCTGAAAGTTTTGTAGAAAAAATTTTTGAAGATCAATTAACAACAATAAAATTAATAAGGGGTAGCCTCATTTTTTTCGATACTTTCCAGAGAATTGTTATTAATAATTTAGGGGTTCTAATTCTATCATTTTTATTTTCCTTCCTTTATGGTTCGGGCGCAATTTTCATATTATCTTGGAACGCTTCTGTTTTGGCTACAGCAGTTGGTTTGACAGCTAAAAGTTTAGGTGGCTTCAAAGGTCTACCAACAGCCTTACTTGTATATTTTCCGCACGGCAGTTTAGAAATTTTAGCTTACTTTTTAGCGGGAATAGCAGGCGGTGTAATATCAGTTGCAATTTCTAGAAGAAAATCTAAATTTTTCAGACAAATTCTAATAGATAGCTTCATATTACTAGGAATAGCATCCTTCATCATAATTATTGCTGGAATAGTTGAAGTATTTGCATTTGTTATTGCCTAAACAAGATAAATAGCTGGTTTGACAACATCTGCTTGCTCAGCTTTTTCTATCTTAGAATCTTCAGAGTGCTGTATTTTTATTTTCGCTTTAAATTTTTTCTTCAAAAATTCTTGAGCCTCTTGCAATACTTTAAACTGTTTCTCTTTATTTAAAGCAGGCAAAAGCTCATTTCTCTTTTTGTATAAGCGTTGAACATATTCGATAATTTTATTATCTTTAATTTTGAGTAATTTAAAAATTTCCTTTAGCTCTTTATCCTTGTTCTTTAAGACAAGATTATAAATATTAAACTTCCATTTTTGGGCTATAAAAATGTTTATTTCTTTTGGTTTTCTTCCAGTAAGCTTTATAATTTCATTTATATCTGAAATGATGGTTTTAATCAATTCCTCTCCTTTTTCACTCTCTGTATTTACTAATTTTTTGTCATATTTCGGCCATTGGCTTGATGAAACAAAGTTTTTATTCTTTAATAAAAACCAAAATTCCTCTGATATGTGCGGAGTCACTGGAGATAAAATTTTTGTTATGGTTTCTAAAGCATATTTCAAAACTTTTTGGTTAGAATTTTTATAGCCATTGCATCTCTCAATATAATATTCTAGGTCGTTAATAAATTCAAAAAATCCTTTTTGAATGGCGCTTCTAAACTTCATTTTTTCATAGTCTTCAGTGATTTCTTCGATAATTTTTTGTATTTTGCTTAACAAGAATTTATCAATATTTTGTAAGGCTTTTCTCTTAGCTTTCTTTAAATTTTTAATTGTTTGGAGTAGAAATTCGAATCTCGATGTAAAAGAGGCAACATTTTCATCCCTCCAATTGGCATCGTCCATATCTTCGTTAGAAGAAACAATGTTAATTCTAACTATATCCGCCCCAAGTTTTTTAATTAAATCTCTTAATGGAATTATATTTCCCTTGCTTTTACTCATTTTTGTCCCTTCTACATTAACAAAGCCATTTACTGCAATGGCTCTAGGCCAATATTTTTGATTATCCCAAATGGCTGTATGATGGAATAGATAAAATGTTAAATGATTCTGAACCAAATCTTTGCCAGAAGTTCTCATATCAACAGGATAGAAATAACTAAACTCTTCTCTCATTTCCTTTAAAGTTTTTTGATCTAATTTAGACTTCTTGCTGATATCTTTTGGATTGCCTTTCCCTAAAAATATGTAATCAAAAACCTCATCCGTTAATTTCTCTGCAGGAATTTTTTTTTCATTTATAATTCTGGAGATAGTATAATAAGCCATGTATATGGTAGAGTCGCTTAAAGTTTCAACTATCCACTCTTTATCCCATGGGAGCTTAGTTCCTAAACCACTTTTTCTTGCGCAAGCTTTATCCTTCAACCAATCCACAGTATTTAAAAATTGAATCCTTACTTCTTCAGGATAAAATTTCATACTGGCTATGCATCTTCTAACTTTTTCTTTCCATTTCTCATCAGAGAATTTCAAAAACCATTGGTTTTCTAATATTTTTACATAGCATGGGGTTGTGCAACGGCAAATTACTTTTCCTGTTAGCTCCCACATTCTATCTGCTAAACCTTTTTCCATTAAATAATTCGAAAGAGTTTCTTTGATTTCGGATACTTTTTTCCCACCAAAAGGCTTTATAAAATCTTTCAAAATTCCTAAGTGGTATTCCCTTTTATAAACTTCGCTAGTTGCTTTTTCTAAATTTTCTTTATCAAATTGGTTCTTCACTCCGAACTTTTCACAAAAATCTTTCGCAGGATATTCTCCAAAACCTTCAGTTGTAATAATTGATACAGGATAGATTTTTTCTAAAACATCTAACTTTAAGTTATACTTTTTAATTTCGCTGATATTTTCTTTTAAGTCTTTTAATGCAATCCAATCATAAGGTGCATGAGCAGGAACAGACATAACTATTCCTGTGGCGGAATCAGGATCAACGAATTTTGCTGGTAATATTATAATTTTATTACCAACTACAGGATTTTCGACATATCTTCCGATTAAATTAGAACCTTTTATTTTTCCAATTATTTGAATGTCCTTTAATTGATCTCTTAATTTTATTACAGCCCTTTCGCTCAAAAGCCAGACTTCATTATTAATTTTACTCCATACGTATTCCACGTCAGGATTAATCCAAATATTAGTTACACCATAAACAGTTTCTGGTCTGAGCGTACCAGTGGGAATAATCTCTCCGCTATCCAGTTTAAACTTTATAATAATATATTCAATAGGCCCCTCACCTATTCCCTCCAGCCTATCATGATCGCCAGTTGGACTTTGATCATGAGGACACCAAACTACAGGATGTGTGCCTTGGGTTATATATCCTTTTTTTCTTAAAGTATTATACTGCCATTCAATGAAGCGATTGTATTGGGGTGTAATAGCTGTGACAAAAGTCCTTCTCCAATCAGCTGAATATCCTCCCAATTTTAAATCCTCTATCCATCTTTTCATCCAATATCTTGCGACAAATTCAGGTCCATATTTAACAAAATTTTCTAAATCTTTATCTGTTGCTCCAAAAAGCTTGAAGGTTTCTATCTGATTTATATCATTCTTTTTTAATCTCTCTATAGTCCCTAATATTGGCTCACCTGTGGCATGAAAGCCTTGAGGAAATAAAACGTTGTAACCTTGCATCCTTTTAAATCTAGCTAAGGCATCTGCCCTGAAAAAAGAAAAGCAATGCCCTATATGAGGGCTTCCATTTAAGTAGGGATATGGAAATGTTATAAAAAATTTTCTCCTCTTTTTATCTACATTGGCTTCAAATATCTTAGCTTTTTTCCATTTTTTTTGCCATTTGTTTTGAATTTTTAAATAATTTATCTCCACCATAATATTCTTCTCTTTTTTTACCTTAATCTTTTTTCAGCCCTTTTATAGTTATTATAAACACTTATTGTATATCCATATTTTTTGAAAAAATATTCATTGCAGCTATCTCTTTCTTTATCATGAACATCCCATTCACATGATAAAATATCACTTCTAGCATATTTTTCTGCATTTTTTAACAATGTTTTTCCACATCCATTGTTTCTCATATCTAAAGAAACTAGGATATGAAATGTTCTGTCAGTTATATTTTTATATCTTTGTAATGGCTCGTACCATACCCCACCTATAAGTTTGTCATTTAAAGCCGAAGTTGCTATGATGTAAACATGGGATCTTAGAAAACTGCTCCTTTCACTTCTACATTCAATCTTAGGATTTAAATCTTTATAATTTAGCCAAAATTCGCCAATAATGCCCATCCAATAGGGCGGCTCACCATATTCTAAAAAATCAAATCTATCACGGCTAATACTAGTAGATGCTAAGGATTCATATAATTTAATTTTAAACCCATTCTCTATTTTTTCATCCAGTTTTAATAGGAAAGATCTACAGGAAGGTATTTTTACTCTATCCCAAGACTTGTAGAACTGGTTCACCGGTCATCTTCTCCCCTCTCATTAAAATTTGAAAGAAAAAATTTAAATAGCTTATTTAAAACTAGTTATAAGATTTATCAATCAAAATTATATTTTATAGAGCCCTCGTAGCTCAGCTTGGATAGTTTACCAAAAAGAGCAGCACAAGATTGCTGAACCTTCTATCTGCTGAGAAGAAGGTTTGATAAGAGATGAAAGGTGAAGGTCGCGGGTTCAAATCCCGCCGAGGGCATTTTAATAATAGAAAATAAAAATCTTTAAACTAAAAAAACTACAATTTAAATTGATGACTAGAATACTTGTTGTGGCATCTGGTAAAGGTGGAGTAGGTAAAACAACTCTAGTTTCAAATTTAGGTTATGCTCTAACTGAATTAGGTTATAAGGTTACTTTAATGGATGCTAACCTTACAACTCCCAATTTAGGTTTGCATTTAGGTTTGCACTTAACTTCAAAAACTTTACATGATGTTTTAAAGGGAGAAACTAAAATTAAGCATGCTACTTATACCCATCCATTTGGTTTTAGCGTTATACCAGCGAGCATGAATATCAATGCATTGACCGGGGTAGATCCTGCTAGATTAAAAGATACAACCTTCTCTTTAATAGGTCAGACGGATTTCCTTATTTTAGATTCTGCAGCCGGTTTAGGCAGAGAATGCATATCAGCCATAGAGGCTGCTGATGAAGTTTTGCTTATAATAAATCCTGATTTACCTAGTGTTGTAGATGCTTTGAAAACATCAAAGGTTTCACAAAGTATGAAGAAAAAAGTTTTAGGAGTTGTAGTAAATCGAAAGGCTGGTAGATGGTATGAATTATCAAAGAAAGAAATTGAAAGTTTACTAGATTTACCAGTTTTAGCTGAAATACCAGAAGAAAAAAGCATACAAAAAGCTATAGCTGCGAAAAAACCTTTATTAGATTTTGATCCAGAATCTTTAGCTGCCTTTGAAATAAGAAAATTGGCCCATTTCATTGCAGGTAAAGAATTTCCTTACAAGCCTCCTCTTAAAGCAAGATTTCCATTTTTAGATAAGCTGATAAATTGGATGATTAAGTAATTACAAATTTTCAATTTCTAATTCAAAAGCAGCAACAGGCATTTCTAAGTTCCAGTTTTCCAGGACTTTAGGATGAATTTCTCCAAAAACACCCAAAACTCTTTCATTTATAACAATACTACAAACTCTTCCTTTTATAAAACTAGGATGCTCTGTAGGAATTAATTCATAATCTAAATTTAATCCTTTTAATAAATGCTCCACACGACTCTTGATATCAGCAAATCCCGCTTGGCTATCAGAAATAGCTGCAGACACTTTTCTTATATTTTTTGTTCTTGTTTCCTCTTTTTCATCAATAATAACAACATCTCCGATTTCAAAAATGTATTGGGGATAATCTACATGTTTATTGTTGGCCAAAAACTTCAATAAACTAGGTAAAAGAGAAATTCTTAAACAAGTATATTCCTCGCTTACTGGATTAAGCAAAGTTACAACTTTCTTTTTTCTTAAGTTCATTTTTTTAAATTGGTCTGAAAAATTTGATAAGATAGGGCGAATAATTTCTTGAAAACCTAAGCTTATCATCATATTTCTAATTTTGGCGGATAATTTTTCTATGGGATGTGGCTTGCCAACAGTAGCAACATTTGGCAGCTCAGGAACTAAATTATTGTAACCGTAGCCAATGGCTATGTCCTCTAAAATATCTACAATATGTAAAATATCAAAACGGTAAGGCGGAATTATCACTTCAATTTTTTTACTATTGACTTCTATAGCTCCATAGCCCATTCTTTCTAAAATTTCTTTTATTTCCTTTGGGCTCAAATTCAATCCAATCCATTTATTGGTGTAATCAATATCTATTTCTTTAACATCTTCAGCTAAATTTGGTGTAATTTCTGTCTTCTTTTTATAGTTAAGCCTTACTGCTTCAATTGTAGCGCCCCTTTCGGCGATATTTGTAACAATAATGTTCAAAGTTTGCTTAACAGCTTCTTTATCCATTCCAGTTAATTCTATAAACAAATTTTTTGTTTTTTCTGTAACTTTAGTTCTATCGGAATTAATAATTGGTGGGAAGCTAAAAATGCCTTTGCCATCAACATAAACAGGCCACAATTTAGCTTTGTTTATTATATAACCATATTCCTTTCCTTTAGGAACTTTTTGTAAAATTTCCTTTAGCTCCATTTCTTCTTCAAATTCTAAAGGTACCATCTTTGCATCTTTTTTTACTTGGGTATAACTTATAGGAGGAGAAATTTTATCCAAATCATGTAAGCCTATGGCAACTTTTCTTCTTTTTCTTCCAATGGTTTCATGAAGAACTTCTTGTATGTTCATTAAACTTTTGATTGTCTCATTAGTAAATTCTACATTTCTAATAATAGCTGCAGCTATATAAGGTCTAATGCGAACATCATCTACTTTTACTGAAAGTTTGGCTTCATCTACTTTATATTTTTTTAGACCAGGTTGTATGTTGAGATAAGATCTTATAGCCCTACCTAAACCTTCTATTCCAAACAAATCGGGCCTGTCAGCGGTATGCTCTAAAGTTATTTCTGTTTCAGTAATTTTTTCAACACTTGGCTTAATAGAGTTTATAACATTTTCTAGCTCTTCATCTGATAAATTTCTACCTATTAAATTCAACAAATCTTTTTTATCATATGTTATTACGGGCATTTCCTCACCTTACTAATTCTTTTTTCCTTAACCATTGCAAATCATCTGTGTAAAGATAACGAATATCATTAACTTTTAATTTAATCATAGCAAGTCTACCAATTCCCAAACCCCAAGCTAAAACAGGGACATCAATTCCTAAAGGTAAAGTCACTTCAGGCCTAAAGATTCCTGCTCCACCCATCTCCAACCATCCAAAATCTTTCATATATATTTGTAGCTCTGTAGAACCTTCAGTAAAAGGAAAATAACTTGGTTTAAATCTAACTTTCTCTGCGCCTGCGGCTAATGCTATTTCCTTTAGGTAACCAAGGAGATGTCTAAGGTTAAGACCTTCCCCCACAACTATTCCTTCACATTGTTCAAATTCTATGAAATGCTTCGCATCAATTACATCTGGCCTAAAAACTCTGTCGATGGTAAACATCTTATAAGGTAAATCTTCTTTTTTTAGTTTGTACAAAATTCTAGCCGACAGAGCTGTCCCCTGGCTTCTTAGAATCAATTTTTTAGCTAGGGAAAAACTCCAATTTCCCCAACCTTTACTTTGAGTAACCCACCCATTTTTATGGGTCTCTTCAACTCTCTTCCAAAGCTCTTTATCTAAAATCTTCCCCACCCTAGGAATTTTTAGAGTAAAGATATCATGAATTCCTCTAGCCGGATGATCACTAGGCATAAACAAAGCATCGCAGTTCCAGAAATTTAGTTCTACTAAAGGACCTTTTACTTCTTCAAATCCCAAGCCAATCAATTTTTCCCTTATTTCATCTATAACCTCCCTATAGGGATGAACCTTCCCAAAGTAGATTTTTCTACCTAAAGCCTTGACGTCATAGGGCTTGAATTTAACTTTCCTCCATAAACCAGTTCTTATTAACTCTGGAGTCAAATCTGTGATTTCTTTACCCACAACTTCTTCTTTCAATTTTTCATATTCTTCAGAAATTTTTTCAATAAGCTTTCTTTCCATCAAAACTTTCAAAATATTTTCTGAAACTTCTTCCCCCAATGCAATTTTTTCCAATGCTTCTTGTTCCAAAATTTTTTCAGGATAATTTATGAGTTCAATCTCTTCATTTATTTTTTTAATCCACCTTTTTTCTAAGGCCCATTTTAATGCGATGGAAAAATTTTTTATTAATTTACTAGCTTCTTTTATTGAAATTTTTTTATCTAATTTTTCTTTTAGAATATCAACTAACCTTTTTTCAGGTAGACCTTTTTTGAGATATTCCCTACCCTCTTTAGTTAGTCTATACTTTTCTTCCATAAAATCATCTTCATATAATTAAATTTGCAGAAAGCAACAGTTAAAAATGCAGAATTAAGCCTCAACTTCCAAATTGGAGTAGCATCATCATCCTCTCTTTTTTCAATTTACAATTAAATTTTTTCAAATTTTAATTATTTATCTTTTCTGTGTTTTATCTTACCGCTTATAATTTAAGGGTGAAATGGGTTTTT
Source organism: Candidatus Aenigmatarchaeota archaeon (assembly GCA_038998625.1). Lineage (GTDB taxonomy): Archaea > Aenigmatarchaeota > Aenigmatarchaeia > CG10238-14 > SCSR01 > JAWADS01. The sequence goes on from JAWADS010000002.1 coordinate 49,614, forward strand.
TTGTTAAAGATTGTTTTAACCAAAAGCTTAAATATTTCTTTATAGCCTTTACTCTACCCCACCTTTCCAATCTTCTCACAGAGGTTAATACAACAGTATTTTTTATAAAAATAATTTTCCCAAATTTCGAAATCTTATCGGATAAATCAAAATCCTCAAGAAATCTTATTTTTTCATCAAATCCACCTACTTTATAAAAAACCTCTTTTCTATAAGCGCAACACATTCCTGGTATTTTGGGCCTTCCTATTTTAATAGAAGCCTCAACAAACTGATTTAAAAACCAATAGATGAAAATGTCTTCATTTTTTCCACTTAAAGGTAATATAGTACAAGTGGCACCAACAACCTTCTTCTTATTAAAAGCTTTAACTATTTCTTCTATAGTGTTGTAGCTAACAATCTTGTCTGCATCTAAAAATATTAAAATGTTGCCTTTTGCTACTTTACTTCCTTCATTTCTTCCTGCTGAAACGCCCTTCCTTTTTACAAAAACAATTTTGTCTGCATATTTTTTTGGCAATATCAATAGTTCTATCTTCACTCAAACTATCAGAAACTATTATCTCATATCCGCCTTTATAGCTTTGATTCTTCAAGGCTTTTAAAGTATTTTCTATATAAGCCCCTTCATTTAACGTTGGAATTATAACCGATACAAAATTTTTCATAAAATTATTTCCCTAACAAAATCTTTTTAGCTTTTGATAGCATTTTCTTTTTCTTTTTTTGATGATCTTCTAAAAACTTTATGATGATTTCGCTTATTTCCTTTTTCATTTCTCCATCCAACAATTTCCCAAACCTGTAATCTTCTCTAATTTTCATTACATAATTGTCATCATCAACAAAATGGTAATAATAAAGCTCATATACCACAGATTTATCTGGATCGCCACCAAATTTTCTTTGTTCTTCTATTGTTTTTTGTCCTCCTGTTACGGCCATTTGCACTTTTTTCCTAACTAATTCAGGAGTATCATTTAAAGTTATCATGCTCATAGGATTTCTTTTACTCATTTTTGTACTTCCATCTAAAGCCCTTGAAAACTTGTGAAATATTGCAGTTGGTGGTAAGAAATTAAATTGATCTTTAAATTTGTTTGCAATGTCCCTAGTTAAAAAGATGTGGGGTGCTTGATCAATTCCAACAGGAACCAAAACAATTTTTGGGCCTCCAAATTCTTCCAATTGAGGCATTAAAATATCCCCAGCTTGAGTAAAGGCAGCAAAGTATAGTCCTAAACTTCTTTCTCCATATAAATTTTTCATATGATTTGTAGTAATTTTTCTACTAAAAAGATAAGCTAAATTCGTGACCCTTTTTTCTTCTGATTGCCGATATATATAAGCGTTTTTTGGATCTAAGCCTAAAGCTAACAAGTCTGCAACATTATCAATAGATATTTTTAAAGATTCTTTCAAAGGAATTCCATTATCGACTAAAGCCTCTAAATCTGCGATGCAATAAAAGACTTTAGCACCAAAATTTTTTTGAAAATAAATAATCTGTTCGGCCGTCATTTTGCTTCCAAGATGAAATTCACTAGTGGGTTTAATACCACTCATTACAGCAACTTTTTCTTTTCTTTCCACAGCCTCTAAAAATTTATCAAAATCTATATGGGCAAAACTAATTCCTCTTCTTAAATATCTATTGGGATTTTTTATGCGTTGCAATATCTCTTTAGTGATTGGTTTTACTCCTAGTTCTCTAAAAATTTTATCATAATCTTTTACAATGCTTTCTCCAAAAGGATTTATTATATTTTCTTTATTTTCCATAATTCTAACCTCCTAAAATTATGTTTTTTAGAACAAAATTTATAGAAGACAGTAAGGAAGAGAATATTTACAATACGAAATTCCATTGGAACATATCTACCTTAAATTAAAATTTATAAATAACTATATAAAGCTTAACCAGAACAAAATTTTATTTCAGTGATAAAATGGCAAATTTTAAATTTGTAATATCTGATCCAGAAACTAGGAAAGCACATCAGTTGGAAATAGATCAAAATAAAGCTTTGAATGTAATTGGTAAAAAAATTGGGGAAGAATTCGATGCTTCTTTTCTCGGATTACCAGGCTATTTTCTTAAAATTACAGGCGGCACGGATAAAGATGGATTTCCCATGCATCCTAAAGTAAAAGGACCTGTCAGGAAAAGAATTTTATTGTCCGGCCCGCCTGGATTTCATCCTAAAATTGAGGGTCAGAAAAGAAGGAAAAGTGTAAGAGGAGATACTATAAACACTGATATTATTCAAATAAATTGTAAAGTTGTTAAAAAAGGAGAGAAAAGTTTAGAGGAATTGATACCAAGTAAAAAAGGAGGTGAAAAATCTTCTGAAGAAAAAAAATGAGGTCGGCTTAAGAAGAATACCGGAAGTAAATATTGGTATGGTGGGGCATGTTAGCCACGGCAAAACTACTCTAGTTGATGCATTAACTGGAAAATTAACTTTAACTCATTCTGAAGAACTAAAACGTGGTATAACAATTCGTTTAGGATATGCTGATGCAACAATTTATAGGTGTAAAAATTGTGGAAAATACCAAACTAACTCGGATAAATGCCTTTATTGTTTTGGTGAAGCTGAAATAATTAGAACAGTTAGTTTCATTGATGTTCCAGGACATGAAACTTTGATGGCGACAGTTTTAACTGGAGCTAGTTTAATGGATGGTGCAATTTTAGTTATTGCTGCTAATGAAAAATGCCCCCAGCCTCAAACAAGGGAGCATTTAACTGCCATAGAAGCTGTTGGAATAAAAAATGTAATAATTGTTCAAAATAAAATCGATCTTGTTACTAAAGAAAAGGCCATAGAAAATTATAACCAAATAAAAAATTTTATAAAAGATAGCATAATTAAAGATTCGCCTATAATTCCCATTTCAGCTCAACAAAAAGTTAATATTGATGCAGTAATTGAAGCTATTGAAACCTATATACCTACGCCAAAAAGAGATCCTACAAAAGACCCTAAAATGTTGGTGGCTAGAAGTTTTGATATAAATAAACCAGGAACTGAAGTAAAAAAATTGAAAGGCGGAGTTTTAGGAGGCTCAATTATAAGTGGAATTTTTAGGCTGGATGATGAAATAGAGATAAAACCAGGAATAAAGATAGGGGAAAAATATCAGAGCATAAATTCAAAAATAGTTGGCTTGCAAAAAGCTGGAATAGATTTGGAAGAGGCAGGGCCAGGTGGATTATTGGGAATGATGACTGAGTTAGATCCTTTTTTAACTAAAGCTGATTCCTTAGTTGGTAATATGGTGAGCTTGCCGGATAAATTACCCCCAGCTACTTATGATTTAGGTATAGAAGTGAAGCTTTTAGAAAGATTAGTGGGAACAGATGAATTAAGCACTGTTACAACAATAAAACCAAGTGAAGTTTTATTAATTAATGCAGGCACTGCGAGGTCTTTAGCTACAGTTAATAATGTGAAAAAAGATTATATAGAAGTGAAATTAAAAATTCCCATGGTAATAGAAAAAGGTGAAAGAGTTGTAATTTCAAGGCAAATTGCTGGAAGATGGCGACTAATCGGATATGGAAATGTGATTTAACCGCAAGCTACCCTTTTTTCAACAGCATTAGAAGGCCCTATTATTCTTAAAGTATGGAAAGTTCCTGGGGTTCCGCCTGTTGCAGTATTGCAGTTAGCAGTACTAGTAGGGGGAATTGTAGCGGGTGTGCAAGTGAAGGAAGTAACCGTGCCATCAACTCTTAAAGTTATCTCTGTAGCAGAGTTTATGCTGGCAGCAGTGTCGAAATTCTTTACACTAAAAAAATATGATGAGCTAGTACAGCCAGCGTCTATTACATCAATACTTTTTGCAGTTCTTATTCCAATATATCCAAAAAGATAACCAGCTACTATGGAAGTTAAGCCAATAGTAATTATGAGAAGCAATAGGGTAGCTACAACAGCCGATATACCTTTTTTCATAAATTAAGATTTATTTTTAGGATATTTAAATATAACTTTTAATGATTTTATGCTTAAAATAATTTTTGACACAAATTTCTTAATCGATTTGTTTAGGTTTAAAATTTTACTTGATGAAATAGAAGAAATTTTTAATGAAAAAGTAGAGTTTTTTACGTTGAACAAGGTATTAGAAGAGCTCAAGAGAATGAGTCAATCAAAAGGTAAAAAGGGTAACTATGCTAAATTGGCTTTAATTCTTTTAAAGGAAAAAAATGTAA
>JAWADS010000003.1:0-45612 GCA_038998625.1 Candidatus Aenigmatarchaeota archaeon
AAGACAGAAATCTTTCTTTTGCTTTGTCTGAATTGCAAAGAATTGTATCATTTTTGAATTTATCTAGGCCTATTCATGAAAGAATAGCTAGGTATTATGAAGAAGTTGTAAACAAGGGATTAGTGAGGGGAAGAAGTATAGAATCTGTAATCGCAGCTTTAACTTATACTGTGAGTAGAGAATTTGGATCACCAAGAACCTTAGAGGAAATAGCAGAAGCTGCAGGAGTAGATAAAAGAGAAATAGGAAGAACTTATAGATACATAGCAAGAGAATTGAAAGTAAGAATTTTACCTGCCGACCCCATAACCTTTGTTCCGAGATTTTGTTCTATGCTAAACCTATCAGACAGAGTCCAAGCTAAAGCTATAGAGATTTTGAAGAAAGCAAAGAAGTTTGATGTCACAAGTGGAAAGGGCCCAACTGGAGTGGCTGCAGCTGCTATATATATTGCCAGTGTATTAACAGGGGAAAAAAGGACTCAAAGGGAAATTGCTGAACTTACTGGTATAACCGAAGTGACGATCCGAAACAGACAAAAAGAATTAGTTGAAAAATTAGGAATAGAAGAAGAAGTTGAGAAAAAAGCTAGTGAAGATTAAGAGTAGAATTTCTATTTCTATGTACCTTTTTTGAAGTTGAAGTTATTTTTGTCAATTTCTGAGAGCCAGTGAGACGCTCGCCAAGCAATTTCTTTTAAGACTGATTTTGAAAGATGAAAAGTTTCTGTAGTGTGCCAACGTCCATCTTCTTGCTTTTCCCTCCTTTCTAAAGAAACATTGTTTTTCCATAAGGTCCAGTTTACATTTTTACCTTCTCCTATAGGAATTTTTCCTTTAAGTAATGGTTTTTGTTTTTCTTTTTCTAACCTAAAAATTTCTTTAACTTTTTGTAAATCTTGGGATTTATTTTCACTCATTGAATTTGCTAAACCTTCCATTTTCACCACCCTTTTTTGTTTTGTGAGAAGTGTTTTTATTCAGAATAAATAAGATTTTCTGAAGCTCATTTCCCACCTTTCATAGTTCTAATTATGTTTGAAGGCGATTTTTTAAAAAAGAAGACTTAAATTTTCTTTATTCTTAGAAAAAAATTCATTTCGTTTATTTTCTTCACATTTATATAGATTACGGACCACCAATGGTGGTTCTAAATCTATATAAACCCCCTTTTTCAAAACTTTTTTATGTTAAATTTAGTTCCAACCCTTTATGATACGAAGATTTTTCCTGATCCTCGAGTTTCTGAAATTATTGAAGAATCAAAGAAAAAAGTTGCAGAATATTTCAAAATACCAAAGTATTTGCTTGATGGTGTTAAATTTAAGATATCCAAATTACCAGAATTTTATCAAATCGGAATGAAATTTGTTGATGGTTATTTGGTAAAATATATAAAGAAGGTGGGGAAAGTTCTAGGTTTATTTTTTCCTTATAAAAATGAAATCTACTTAGATTATGAAAATTTATACGATGAAAAACTTTTGAAAAGAACTATAATTCATGAACTTGTTCACAAGGCGCAAGAAGTTTTTGGAAGGATTTATAGCTTGCCAAGATATTTAATTGAAAAAGAAGCATATGAAGTTACAAATAAATTGGCTTAATGTTTTATTTTATCACAAAAAATTTTGACTTGCATTTCAGGCATTTTCAACTTATGTTCTTGAACTTTATTTTCATCGTAAATATGAATAACTTTATAACCAAGCGCAGTTAATGCTTCTGCAATATATCTGCGATGGCAACGAAAGAACAAAAGCTCTGCACAAGTAATTACAACATTTTTATAATCAATTATTTCCATCAATTTTTTTATAGCATCTGCAAACTCAGAAGTTTTTGTAAATGCTTCATATCCTTCTTTTCTAAATCCTCCAAGTTCTGGATAATGTAAATAATCAATCTTATTTCTCCTTAATTCTATTTCTAAATTCTCCTTGTTAAACCACGGAAATTTTTTACTAGAAGGAAATTTTCTTACATCAATCAATAAATCTATTTTGAAATGTTTCAAAATTTTAAGGAATTCTCCAAAGCTTCTAGTGGAGTGACCAATCGTAAAAATTTTCATAAATTTATTTCTTTCCTTCCTCACTAATTTCTTTATCTTTCAAAACTTTAGCTAAGTCATGAATCAATTTTCTTACATATTCTCTCATTTCATAAACTTCCTTATCAGAAATCTCATGGATTTTTTTCTCATCTGACTTTTTCTTTAATTCTTCTACCCTCTTCCATACATCCCAATAATAAGGTTCAATTATCTTTTTATCAATAAATTCTTGTTTAAAGGTTACTGGAATTTCTTCTTGCTTAGGATTTTTATTTAAACTCTTCAAAGCTGTTAATGCTGCTTTATACATAACTTCATGCGTCCTCTCCAAAATTTTCTCCCTTTTTCTTATTTCTAAAGCATTTAGCAGGGCGAACATTTTATCCACAAATTTTTCAGCCCTATCTAACCATTCATCCACAAATTGTCCTGATGCATCCATCAATTCTTTATGTTCAATTTTTTTCCTAATTTCAATTATTTCCCTTAGCCATTCAGCATATTGTGGTTCCAAAATTCCTGGTTCCACTAAAAATTTTTTCACTTCTTCATAAGCTTTACTTGGAACTGGTGGTGATAAACCCATGAACATTAAAACAGCTTGGGCAGAATTCAGAATAGCATAATAAACATCTTCTGCTAACATTAACAATTTTACAGTTTTTGCCCTCATAATTTTCTTTGGTGCCCCTTCCATGTAATTTTCTATAGCTTCCCTTGTGGTTGGAATTCTACCCATTTCTAAAAGTTTTTTAATTGGAGCAAAGAATCCAGTATCATAAAGGGGCAAACCTTCTTTAATGAAATTGTATATTATAGGATGAGCTACTCTTGCGTAATCCCAAAATTCAGTTAGAGTATAGCTAGGCTGTACAGAAATTTTTTCAGAAATCTCCTTTGCTATCTTTTCCATTTCTTCATCTAGTTTGTCCAAAAATTCTGGTGTGACTTCGTTAAACTGAGTGTCATCAACAATAACAAAAATATCTATGTCACTAGTTGGTTTAAATTCTTCTCTTACTACAGAGCCCATCATTACTATGGCTTTTATATATTTTCCATATTTTTCTAAAATTTTCTTGGAGAATTCTTCAGCTTTTTTTAAAATTTCTTCTTTTGTTTCTTGCCTCTTCTCATTTTTTGTTTTTTCAGTCTTTTCTTCTTTGTTCATATAAACCAATAATAACTTTGCCTATTTAAACATAAGCATATCAACACAAATTATTACTCCTCTATTTCACTCAGTTCTTCTCCCAAAACTTCTTTAGGAATTAATTTTTTAAACCTCTCTACAATTTTTTCTGTTAGTTGAAGGGTTTTCTCTAAATACTCCCCTCTAACATCTTTTACTATTTTATGATCAATATCTTTCCATAGCTTATCCAACTCTTTAAATTTCTCTATATATTCCTCTTCCAGCTTATTTTCTTTCACTAATCTTTCCAAAAATTTGGGTATATCTTTTGGATCAGGTTGAGCTTTGTAGTGAAACATAACGGCAGATTGAATCATATCTATCGCAGTATAGCGCAAATCAAAAACAATTGCTTTTAAATCTAACTTTATTTTTTTGAGTCGGGCTTCACTAGCCTTTGCTTTTAAAGAAATGGTTTCTTCGCTGGGCGGAATTAAACCCATTTGAAGCATTCTTTGAATAGGCTTAATGAAACCTGTATCGTAAATTGCTAAACCATATCTCAAAAAGTTAACTAATTCAGGCGAACCATGCCTTATCCATTCCCAGAATTTTGTGAGGGCATGAACTTGGATATGTAAATCTTTTAGTTCATGGGCCATTAAATAAAGATGGGAAATAATTTTTTCAAAATCCTCTGTTGATTTAGTAGCAGTATCATCAAGGATAACAAAAGCATCCACATCACTCCCCTTTGTCATAGTTCCTTTAACAGCAGAGCCAAAAATCACAACCGATTTTACAATATCTCCATATTGTTTTCTAGCATCATTGGTAAACTTTACTACTTTGGCTATAACATCACTAGGCACTTTTATTTCTTCTTTTTCTTTTTTAGCTAATTTCACATCCTCCAACTCTTTTTCTAAATTCTCAATATCCATATTACACCTTTACACAATAAACCGATTTAAATTTAAAGTCTGTTGTTATCTAAATCTTTCCTTTCTCCATTCTTCAACTTTTCCTTTTTCTACAACAGCCCTACCCAAAAATCCATGTTCTTCTTCGGGCACTATAATTAAACCTTTTAACGGATCTAAGGCATGCTCTCTAATAACAACAATCTGCCTTTCCATGGATGCCACCTGACCAATATCTATACCAAAAAACTTTTTAAATTCTTCTGGTTTGTTTAGAATATCTTCAGGTTTTATATTTTTTTCCAAGAATTCAACGATTATTTTCAAGGCTGTTATACTTTGTCTTACTTCTTGAGGTGACCCCCTTTCGAAAATTATGTAGACTTCTTTTCCTTTACCCATACCTTTTTGTTGTAATTTAAAGTAAATTTTATATAAATACCACATTGCTTCAGTTCCTAAAGGAATATGAATGTGGGCAGGCATGAGAACAGAAGGATAACCGGAATGAATTATCCTTACAAATTTACCAGCATCTTCTGGCATTAAATCTACAACTATATCAGGATCTATATTGGAAGAAAGCAAATGCTCAAGATCAATAGCGATACCCATGATTTTTCCTTCAGGATCAATTTCCTTTATCAAATAGTACATTTGTAAAGGATTAGGCAGCCTTGACCATTCTGCTATTAAAGGTGAGCTCATGGGCGTCTCCAAAGCGAAAAATATTTTCCCTTTTGCATCTTCCAAAACTTTTTTTAAATCATATCTTTTATGAATAGTGTCATCAGGACACTTAGACTGCATAAAGTGCCCCCAAATATATTTTGCTGAAACAGCGGGGACCCAAAGCCTAAAATCTAGTTGGAACTGTTCATCATCTATGGAAAATCTTTCTATTCTATGTTCTTTTTTCCAATCTTCAACAGTATAATCTTTTTTATTCTTTCTTTTTTTCTCGAACTCAACAAGATATTTTACATTAATATCAACAATATTTTTCCAAAGGGGGTCATTTGTTAATTCCATATATTTAGCGATTATGTAGTAAGCTATTCTTTCGGAGCCATAGGCTAAGTTTACACTTTCAATTGCTTCTTTAAATCTAGTTATCCATCTTTCTTCCACAATCTGCTTTAAAGTTAGATATTCTTTCTTTTCTTTTTCATCTAATTCTGCTGGATTCAATTCTTTTCTTTTAACAGCCTCAGCTTTTTCTAACTTTTCTTTTAATCTCTTATAAATTTCCCTTCTTTCCCTTCTTTCCTTTAAAGATATTTCTGTTGTTAATATACTTTGTTGAAAATATCCCATTTCCCTTTCTAATTTAAGTTTTTCTTCTTCAGGTAATTGTATTTTTTTTTCAATTATTTGCATTAATTTTTCTTTTCTTTCTTCCAACTCTATTTTCAATCTATTTAATTCATCTTCCATATGGGGAATTTCTATTTCAAGGGACCTAATAGTTTCATTAACATTATCCTTTATCGCTTCGAATAAAGAAGGTAGATGTAAGATTTCCATTATATTTTTTTGTCTAACGGCCCATTGGAGTAAAGGGATATCATTTCCTAATTCATCCTTTGCAAAAATTTTTTTGATTTTTGTTTCTTCCAAAAAATAAGTTAAAGGTCTACCCCAAAAATCCACAAGCTGCAAAGGCTCCAATTGTCTCGAGGCTAAGAGGAAAGAATAAGATTCTGAAGAATGAACGAGCATGTATTTAGCCCCCAATTTTATACAGTTTTCCAAAATGTAATAATGTCTTTCATGGGAAAACCTATACTTATCAGCAATGCTTTCATCTAAATATGGCAGTTCAATTTCCCCAAAAGCTTTGGCTTCACTATGTATACCAAAATTTATTCCAAGCTTTTCTATAGCTTCCTTTACTTTTTTTTCTAAATGTGGTTCGTTGAATTCAGCTATTGATTCTAAATCTACCTGTGCAAACCTTACACCTTGCATCAAAGGAAAGCCAGAAATTTTTCTAGCAATTCCAATATATTGTAGTCCGCCTTCTCCTTCTTGTCCTCTAGCTATGCCCCAAAGACCTGAAGAAATGCCTACAATATAGGGCATTAGGCTCTAACCCCCGGAACATTGAAAGCAGATTTAAAGTAATCTACTATTGTTGCAAACATTCTACCTGAAGGTATCTGATAATATTTAGCTAGCCTATGATGCATAGCAAACTCATAAGGCCCCCATGCTCTGAAGAATGAAATTTCCAACCCAAGGGAAGAGAAAAACTTTCCAATTTTTTCTCTCAACTTTCTAAACGTTTCGCTAGGTGGTGCTACTTCTCTTATCTTTTCAGGCTCTCCATAAATTTCTGGATATTCCTCTTTAAAAATTTCTTCTATATCGCGCGGAATTTTTATTCCGAACTCACCCATCAATTGTTTTATATAAATTTCCATTTCTTTTTCTCTTGCTTTTAATTCCAAAATCCTTCCAATTATTATATTTTGGGAGTTTGTTGCTGTCTTTAATGAGGGTGCTAACATTAAATCTTCTATTTCAGAGCCATCTGGTAGTCGAATTACCGCTCGCATTATAGGAAGATCAACAAAAATGAAATAGGGACTAAAAACCCATGCTTCCCCTCCAGTACTTTGCAGTCCCCTCAAACCTTTTTCAAATTCATCCACTAACTCTTCCCTTGCTTTTAGCATGTCATAAGCAGTAAGTCGAACATTATACTTTTTTTCAATTTTTTCTTTTATTTTTCTTACAATATAATCAATGGAAGGTTCAATGGGTAAAGCCTTTACCGTTCCTTTCCACCTTTCCCCCTTTTCTTCACGATACTTTTTCCTTATTTCCTCTATCTCACTTTGGGTAAAACCAGCTTTGGTCGCAGGTATTTCATCTAGTGGCACTTCTCTTGTGATTTTATATTTTTCTGATGGTGCAAATGGTTTCCATGCCCAAACATGCATGAAATCAACGGATAATGCTTGAGTATCAGGCCTCAAAATACTTCTCAAAAAATCACTTCTTGCTGCCGGTGAACTTAATGCGTCGGTTATCATTTTATATCTCGCTATTGTTGGCTTTAGCATTTCTTTATATTCTTCCACAGATTTTCTTCTTGCCTCTAAAAGCCTCCTCAAATTCTCATATCTTTCCTTTACTGTAGGAAGAAACAAATTATCCCTCCATTCTAAAAAAAGCTTATTTTTCATTGCTAGAATGACGCCCTCTGCTTCTGAAACATTTAAACGAGAAGCAATTTTTTTAGGATCTAAATCATCATCCTTTAATTGCATAAAATCTACTATTATTGTGGGCCACCTCACCACTATGCTACGTAAAGCGATAGGAGTATTGGGTAAGTCAGTATACGCATCAACTTGATCAATAAAAATAGAGCGTAGAGTTTGATTGGCCTGCAATATCAATTTTTCATCTTTAAGCCTCTTTCCTTTTTCCAATAATTGATAATAATCCATGAATTCTTTATATTTTCTTAAATCATGCTGCAAAAGTTCGAGATCAGATATTGCTGTAGCTATGCTGGCTAATCCTGCTTTAATTTGAGCTTGCAATTGTTCACGTTGAGATATGGTTAAGTCATAATAAGCTTTGAAGACAGGTGAAACAAATACCCATTCATCAACTTTGAATCTAACAAACCCCCATTTAGGTAGCTGAAAAACTATGCCATAATAAACGCCTGTTGCTTTCCCGGGCGGAGCAGTAAAGTCTAGATACTCCTCTGCATTTAGCGGCACAGCATTTACTCCTTCACCAGGTTTCAAATCTTTTCCAGCCGGCTCAGGACCTAAAGGATATTCAATCGGCATATAAAATAAATTTTTGTTTTTTTGGTATTAAGTTTAGTTTTATGTTAGAAATAGATAAACCCCAATACCCATCAAAATTAGGCCTACAAAAACTCCAGCATTGCCCATGCTTTCCGATTGATAACCTAAAATCCACGGTAGTTTTGTAAATATTAAAAATCCTAATAAGAAAATTCCCAAACCTAAAAGTTTTGTTGCCATAATTTATTTTAGAAACTGAAGGCCTATATACATTAACAAAGGGCCAAAAATTATTTCTATCAAAAAATTTTGATAATTTTTTTGATAAAATGCAAAAAATGAAAGCATTAAACCTAGTACAAATAAGAAGCCTCCTAAAATTTTTATCATAAAATTTAATTCAAAACCAAAAATTTAATATCTTTTTAGCTTATTGAAACAAATAATTTTTAAGAGGAACATGCCAGTCTTTGCTAGAACTAAATTAGTCATACATGATGATTGTTTATCCCCAGCACCAGGTTCGCCCCTACCAGGAGCAGCCACCATATCACTGAAATATACTGGCCCGAATCCTCAAAATCTTTATGAGCAAATAAAAAAGTTTATTGTTGCAGTTTTCGCCATTCCAGAGAAAGATATTTTAGAGAGAGAATTCTTCTGGGACAGAAGTAAGCCAGACGAAGTCTTTAGAGTAACTTTTGAATTTGTTAAGGATTTAGATGCCTTTTCCTTCATGGAAATTATTATTAGCTTAAGCGGCGTGGCAAAGCCAAGCAGACATTTTGGAAAAGAAGGTAGTGCAGAAATAAGGATTGAAGGTAGGCTTAGAACAGAATATCCTCAAGATACATTGTGGCAAAGAAGTTTATTATATGAAATGTTTAGAGTATTTTATCATAAAATTATTTACGAAGAAAAGAGAAAGAAGTATAAAGAGGAGTGTTGGAATTTGATAAATAAATTACAAAATGAAATAAAATCTTTTCTTAATATTTTACCAAAAACAAGTTGAGTGAACTTATGCCAGTATGGAGATTGGAAGATGATTGCCTAGCGCCTACTGCTACATTGAGAATAGATTTTGAAGGACCAAATCCTTTTTTAATTTATCAGAGGGCAGGAGAAATATTGAGAAGAATTTTTCAAGTAGAAACTGCAGATTATTGGGAAAGGGATTTTCGTTGGGACATTTCTTCAGATCCAAGAGATTTTTTTGTTAGAATTTTTATTAACAAAGGAGTTGATGTGAGAACAAAAATACTTGCTGAAGTGGTTATGCAAGGAAAACAGCCCAGTGATCCTAGCAAGAATGGTAAGGTTACAATATTTATAAGTGCAAGATTAATCACAGAATATAGAATGGATACAATTTTTCAAAAATCCCCTATTTACAAATTTTTCCTTTGGTTATACCATAAAACCCTTTACAATGAAGTAAGGAGAGGTTATTTAAGTTTTTGTCAAAATCTTTTAACTAAAGTATATAATGAATTCAGATCTGTTTTGGAAATGTCAGTAAAAGTTTAATATTAAACAAACTAAATTGTGTTTATGGCCTTCAAAGATTTTCTAAAAAAATTTTTTGGAATAAAGTCAAAAAAATCAGAAAGCTTGTCATCTTTAGAAATTCCAACAAAAACACCTTCACCATTACCTTCCCCCATCTTAACACCTTCATCTCCTCCTTCACCATTACCTTCCCCCACTCCTTTGGCAATTAAAGAAAGTACAGGAATAGAAGGATTAAACGCTAAAATGGATTTAGTTTCAACACAATTAGATAATTTAAAAATTCAATACGATACTTTAAATCAAAAAATTGATTCCATAGAAAAAATGGTATCAGAGCTTTATAAAATGGCTAAGGGTTAAGACTCCTCTTCTCTACAACGCTCGCAAATCCATTGCCCATTAACAAGCTTTATATGAGTTGACTCTTGCTCACATGCTTCACATATGTTTATATCTACCTTTTCCCTTTCCGAAACAATTTCTATCATTTCATGATTTCTTGGTTTATTAAAAGGGAAATACCCTAAATTTAAAAAATCCAAGTTTAACATTCTACTAAACATTTTGGCTAATCTAAAATCTTTTTCAAATAGCCACCAGAAAACTTCCTTTGCGTAACAATAAACACATAAAACAGTTGGATTTGATTGTTTGCATTTAACACAAAATGTATTGCCTTCTTCTGTTGTAAACATCTTCACCAATTTTTGATGGAGTTCATTAAATTCTGGAATTAAATCAGGCTCTGCTGAAAGAAGCCAAGCTGTAACACTTTCCTTAAGGCAATTTACACATAAAAAATTAGAAATTCTTTCTAAACACATTTTACAAATTATCAATTCTTGTTTCAACTTCTTCCCCAATTCAATGTTTTTTTCAATTTATTGTTATATGGTAAAATAAAAAACTTCAAGGTAATTTAATAATTTTAACATATATATTATTTTCCCCTAAAAAGAAAAGTTTAAATATAAAAAAAACATCTTTTTTTTAGATAAAATGCCAAAAAGTTTAAAAATTTTCGACGATTCAAGCGAAATTTTAATTCATGAGCTCATAAAAGATGGGAGAATAAAATATACAACCTTAGCAAAAAAACTCAATGTAACTCCTGCGGCTGTAAAAGAGCGGGTTGAAAGGCTAATAGAGAAAAAGATTATTAAGATAAGCGCCTTATTGAATCCTCAAAAAATTTATTCCCTTATTGCTTCTATTGGTATAGAAGCCGATGCTGAAGCTGTTTCAATTATAATAAGAAAAATAAGAAATTGCCCACTAGTTTATAATGTGATAAAAACTTCTGGAAGTCATAATTTAATCATTGATATGGTGGCGCCAGATTTGAGCGTTATTGATCATTTTATTAATCAACAAATAAGGAGTGAGCCAGGAATAAAACACGTAGAAGTTAATATTGGCAACTCATTAGTAATTCCTGAATTTCTTCAATTGAGGTTATTCCATTCCAACGATCCGGATTATGCCCCGTGCGGATTAAGAAAAAATGATGAAACGTGTTGTCAATCATGCCCATTTTTTTCTAGAAAAGTTTCTAAAAAAGAAATAAGGTTATAAAAATGGATAAGTTAGAACTATTAAGACAATTACAACAAGAAATTAAGAAATTGCCCGAGAAGGATAGAAATAGATTTTTTGGTAAATTTTTTGTGAGCATAATTTCTGCTCTTACAAAAAGGCTAATTAAATATGAAGGTTATTCAGCTACTCATACAATACTTCAGAGAGAAATAAATGCCATTGGAAGAAGAGATGCAAAAGAAATTGTGAAGGTATTTGGGATAAATGATAAAACCCCAGAAAGTGTTTCAAAGGTTTTGAAGATAGCAGCATTACTTCTAGGATATGAGCTGGATGTTGAGAACGGGGAAACAATAGTAAAGGAGTGCCCTTTCGCAGTTATGGCTAGGGAAACGAAGGAGCCACGTATTGCTGAGATATGCTCTTGGTATTGTAATGGAATTGCAGAAGAAATTTTAGGCCCAAGTTACCTTTGGAAAGGGTATCATGACTATCAAAAAGACATTCCAAAATGTTATTTTAAGGCTGTTAAAAGAAAGTAAAAAGGAGGAAAGATTTAAATTGTTTAAATTTATACTTAATAAGGATTTAAATGGTATTTGAATTATTAGATGCAGGACAACTAGAAGATTTTCTTAAAATTACTGATGAAAAGGTAATTGAATTTGCCGAGCGGCACAATCTTTATGAAAAAGAGGAAGCTTTAACATCAAAACTATATACATCAAATTTATATAAATATGCTAAAGAAAGATTTTTTAAAAGGGGGAAAAGATTCAGGCCCGCCGTTACATACGCTTCTTGTAAGGCAATCAGCGGTGAAATGGAAAAAGCAACACCTTTTGCTGTTTCAATAGAACTAATACATAACGGCTACCTTGATATTGACGATGTTTTTGACAAATCACCACAAAGAAGAGGTTCACCAGCAACTTGGACCATAGTAGGTCCTGAAAGAGCAATTTTATGTGGATTAATTAACTGTGATGTATTACCTCATATAATCTTAAATATAGGTGTAGAAGAGTATGGTTGGGACAGCGAACTTCTCCTTTATTCGAATAAATTAATCGGCATCACTAAAAAACATACTGTAGCTGGTGAATACATGGATATAGAATTAAGAAGATCACCAGAACTGAATACTGATATCCAACTTCAAATATATGCATTGAAGACAGGTTATTATACTGTTGGATGCCCTATGGCCGGAGGGGCTAGAATTGGCGGTGCTTCTAATGAAACTGCGGATAAACTATTTGAAATAGGAAAGGATATTGGATGCGCTTTTCAGATTCGCGACGATTTATTGAATTTGGCAACATTAGATAGGGTAAAGGAAAAGGGTTTGGATTTGAAAACTGCTAAAACTAAATATGGTAAAGAACCGGGAGATGATCTAAATGAAGGTAAACCTACTTTACCTGTAGCAATATTTAATGAAAGAGCCACTGAGGAGGATAAGAAAGAATTTTATTCAAAATTTGGAAGAATGGATCCCAGGCTAACCTTTAATGAGTGCTATCGCTTAAAAAGGCTATTAGATAAATATGATGCATTAAACGAATCTGAAAAAATAGCAGAAAACCTTCTAAATAATGGTATGAGGTCTGTTAGATCGATAATTCCACAAACAGATCTTAGTCGAGAACTTTATAGTTTACTCTTATTTGCTTCGAAAAGAGAGTGGTAATCTTTTTATTATAGTAAAACAATTTTTTAATATGGTTTATTTCCAAACTCTAAAAGAAATTTTGATTAATCCTGTTTCTGCATTAGCAAAAGCTAAAAGGGAAAGAAATCTTAATAAAACATTAATTGTCTTATTAGTCGATTGGGTTATTTTTGCTTTAGCAGCTTTAGTAGTCTCAAGACTTTTGTCCACTTTAGCTACAAGAGGCGCATCTTTTCTACTTGCTCCTATAGTTTTCTTTTTAGGCTTCTTAGGATCTTTATTTTTTGCTCTTCTCACACAAATCTTGTTTGATATCCTAGGTGGAAAAGGAAAATATTTTGAAGCTCTAACTCCTTTAGCTTATTCAAAATTTGCTTTATCTTTAGGCGTTTTTCTCGCAAGTTTATTTTCTATGTTGCCTTTCATAGGTTTGCTTTTATCACTCGTTGTCTTATCTCTTTTTGGAGCAATGGGAATTTCCATCTTTTACAGAGGAATAAAAGAGATGTTTGGGATTGACATGATAACCACATGGGTTGGTATAGGTTTGCTGGTGTTAGTTCTTGTCTTTTCCTTTTATGCTAGTGTTATGCTCTTTGGTATTTCATCCGGATTTTTATCACAAAGACTAATGGGACTTCTTTATTAAATGTAGTTAAAATTAAGTCTATTCATGTAAATTCTAAATAGGTAAAAATGATTATTGGTTTGGTTGGAAAGCCTGCATCTGGAAAATCTAGCTTTTTTAAAGCTGCAACAATGATTGATGTAAAAATTACTGGAATACCTTTTTGTACAATAGAGCCTAATATGGGAATTGGTTATGTGATAATTGATTGTGTGGAAAAAAAGTTAAATACAAAGTGCAATCCTAGGCGTGGGTTATGCAAAGATGGGAAAAGATTCGTTCCAATAAAACTTATTGATGTTGCTGGTTTAGTGCCTGGAGCTCATCAAGGAAGAGGTTTAGGAAATAAATTCTTAGATGATTTAAGACAAGCTTCTGTTTTGATTCATGTTGTTGATGCTTCCGGCCTAACAGATGAAGAAGGTAAGC
This sequence comes from Candidatus Aenigmatarchaeota archaeon, assembly GCA_038998625.1. Lineage (GTDB taxonomy): Archaea > Aenigmatarchaeota > Aenigmatarchaeia > CG10238-14 > SCSR01 > JAWADS01. The sequence goes on from JAWADS010000003.1 coordinate 13,676, forward strand.
CTACTGAAAATCATGATCCAAATGTTGATATAGAATTTTTAGAAAAGGAAATTGATTTGTGGTTCGCTGGTGTTATAAAAAAAGCATTATCTAAGTTCGAAAGGCTTCTAACTAAATCTACAAAAGCAGACTTAATAAAAATTTTATCTCAACAATTGAGCGGATTAGAAATAACAAAAGCTCATATAGAGAAAGCATTGGAAAAATCTTCCATATCGGACATAGAAAAATTTGCAAAAACAGTGAGAGAAATTTCTAAACCAATTGTTATCGCAGCAAATAAAATTGATATTAAAGTTGCGCAAGAAAATTTTGAAAAATTAAAGTCAAAATATAAAAACATCGTTCCAACAAGTGCTGAAGCTGAAATAACATTAAAAAAAGCAGCTGAAAAAAATTATATAAACTATTTACCAGGAAATGGATTTGAAATTATAAGAGAGTTAGATGAGAAACAAAGGGCTGCCCTGGAATTTATAAAAAAATCTGTAGTAGATAAATACGGCTCTACTGGTGTGCAAAATTGTTTGAATAAAGCGGTTTTTGAAGTGTTAAATTACATAGCAGTATATCCTGTAGCTGATTCCAATAAATTAACTGATAGTGATGGAAATGTTTTGCCTGATGTCTTCCTTGTTCCTAAAGGCACGACTTGTAGAGAGTTGGCATTCAAAATCCATACTACTATAGGAGAAAAATTTATTGCTGGTATAGATGCTAAAAGTAAAAAAAAGCTTTCTGCTGACTATGTGCTAAAGAATAATGATGTTATAGAAATTGTTTTTAGCAAATGAGAACAAAATTTTTTTATGCAAATCAAAGCAGTTATTTTTGATTTCGATCAAGTTTTAATTGACTCTTATAAAGATCATCTCGATGCTTTTCTCTTAGCTGCCAAAAAATTTAGAATAAAATTGAATAAAGAAGAAATTTACAAAGGTTTTGGAAAGTCTGCTAAAGAACTGGTAAAAAGTCAGCACCCTGAACTTCCAGAAAAATTTTTAGAAAAGTTTGTGATGGAGAAAGAAAAGATATATCGTGAAATTCTAAAGAAGAGGGGAGCTAAGTTAATGAAGGGAGCTAGGGAAATTTTAAAATTTTTGAAAAAAAGAAAAATAAAAATTGCTTTGTCCTCTTCTGCTTCCAGGAAAAATATAAATCTTAGTTTTAAAGTTTTAAAAATAAGAAAATATTTTGATGTGGTTGTTGCTTCTGAGGATGTAAAAAAGCATAAACCGAATCCAGAGCCTTTGTTGAAGGCTGCAAAAAGGCTCAGAGTAAATCCAAAAAATTGCATTTACTTAGGTGATTCGATTTATGAGATGATGGCTGCAAAAAGAGCTAAGATGGCAGCTATAGGAATTTTATCCGGGATTTATACAATAAAAGATTTGCAAAAATATAAACCTTTAAAAATTGTAAAAAATCTTTTAGAGGCAAAAAACTTTCTTGAAAAAATTCTTTGATATTAATTATATTTTCAAAAATATATGTTAAAAAATATAACAGAAAAAGCAATTAAATATTCAATTTTATAAAAAATAACAAGTATGTATTCAGTTGAAATCTTATCACTACTTGAAAGTAAGGGTATATCCATAGGTAATAGGGTTAGGATTATCAAAAAAAGAGCTGTATATGAAGGAATTCTAATGCCGAAAACTGAGGCGGGGGATCCTAATACTTTTGTTCTAAAATTGGATAATGGTTACAACATTGGTATAAGATATGAAAGAGGCATACAGATAAAAAAGCTGCCAGAAAAAAGGGAGTTAGAAAAGTTTCCAATAAGAGTCTTTAAGTTAAGGCCAGAGCTGCCAAGGGTTAGCTTGTTAGCAACAGGCGGGACCATAGCTTCTCGGCTAGATTATGTAACAGGTGGGGTAAAAATGGCTTTTACACCTCAAGAAATTCTTTTTTCTGTACCTGAGCTGGCGGACATAATTAACTTAGAAGATGTAAAGCTTCTCTCGGCCTTAGCTTCTGAAGACCTTTGGTATAAGAATTGGCAAAATATGGCAGAAGAAGCAGCAAAAGCCATAAACAAAGGGGCTAGGGGGGTAATTATAACCCATGGCACAGATACTATGCATTTTTCGTCAGCTGCATTGAGTTTTATGTTAAAAAATCTTACTAAGCCCGTAGTTTTTACTGGTGCACAAAGAAGTAGCGATAGAGGCAGTTCAGATGCAGCTATGAATTTGATTTGCTCTGCATATGTTGCAGGCCATACTGATATAGCTGAAGTAGGAATTTGCATGCATGCAGAAACTAGTGACACCTTCAATTTTTTCCTTCGTGGCACAAAGGCCAGAAAAATGCATTCAACAAGAAGAGATGCTTTTAGGCCGATAAATGATTTACCCATAGCAAAAGTTTGGCCTAATGGAAAGATAGAGATTGTGAATGAAAATTATAAAAAAATATCTCAAGGAAAAGTAGAGGCAGATACAAAATTCGAACCAAAAATAACTTTGATAAAAGCATATCCCGGCTCTATGCCAGAGATAATAGATTTTTATGTAGACAAAGGATTTAAGGGTATAGTTATTGAAGGCACAGGCATGGGTCATGTTCCCACTAGCACAGAAGAAAAGGAAAGGAGTTGGATACCCCATATAAAATCAGCAATAGAAAAAGGTGTAGCTGTTGTTATTACTACACAAACAATTTATGGTAGAGTGCATCCCTATGTTTATCGCAACTTGAGAATTCTAAACGAAACTGGAGTTATATGGGGAGAAGACATGCTACCTGAAGTTGCTTATGTTAAGCTAGGCTGGGTTTTGGGCCATGAAAAAAATATGGAGAAAATTAGAGAGGTTATGAAGAAAAATTTAGCTGGCGAAATCACCGAACAAACCCATCCTTTAGCTTTCTTATTGTGATAATATGGAAAAAAAGTTAAATTATAAAAAACTTGGATTGAAAGTTGGTTTAGAAATTCATCAACAGCTGGATACAAAACATAAACTATTTTGTTTTTCCCATTCAACATTACAAGAAAAAAATTTAATAGATAAAATCATAAGAAAGCAACATCCTGTAGCTAGTGAGTTGGGAGAAATCGATATAGCTGCGCAATACGAATATCTAAGAAACAGAACCTTCTTTTATCAAATAGTTCCTAATGAAGTTTGTTTGATAGAAACAGATGAAGAACCACCAAGGGAAATGAATCCCGAAGCTTTGAGAATTGCTTTAGAAATAGCTTTACTTTTAAACTGTGATATACCTGATGAAATCCATGTAATGAGAAAAACTGTGATTGATGGTAGTAACACAACATCTTTTCAAAGAACAGCAATTGTTGGGATGAATGGTTTTATTAAATACAAAGGTAAAAAAATTGGGATAAAAAATGTTGTCTTGGAAGAAGATGCAGCAGCGATAGTTGTTGAAGAAGATGGTAATGTTACCTATAGGTTGAATAGATTAGGAGTTCCTTTGGTAGAAGTGGCAACAGAAATTTTAGAAGGGTTTTCTCCTAATGAAATAGAAGAGATTGCTCTTCAAATAGGAATGATTTTTAGATCTACTGGAAAAGTAAAAAGAGGCTTGGGAACAATAAGGCAAGATGTAAATATTTCTATAAAAGGCGGCGCAAGGGCAGAAATCAAAGGAGTACAAGAATTGGATTTATTGTCAAAAATTATAGAGAATGAAGTCTTGAGGCAATTTAACTTAATGGAAATACAAAAAGAATTAAGGAAAAGAAAAGTTACAAAAATTCCTGGCAGTGGAATAGATGTCACTCATATCCTCAAAGGTACAAAGAATTCTACGCTTCGAAACATTATAGAAAACAACGGAACCATTTACGCTTTACTATTGCCAAAATCCGCTGGACTATTGAAAAGAGAAATAATGCCAGGAAAAACTTTAGGAAGGGAATTAGCAGAAATAGCCCAAGCCTATGGAGTTAAAGGAATATTTCATTCTGATGAAGATTTAGTTAAAAATCTTTTATTTGAAGATTTCAAAAAAGTTAGAGAATTTTTAAACGCCAGCTTGCAAGATGCTATTATTCTTATAGGAGAGATTAAAGAAAAAGGAAAGGTCTCCCAAAAGATTTTGGAAAGATATAGTCAATTATTAAAAGGAATACAAACAGAAGTTAGGGCAGCATTGGAAGATGGCACAACAAAATATACACGTCCATTGCCCGGAGCAGCAAGAATGTATCCCGAGACAGATGTCGTGCCCATAGTAGTTACAAGGGAATATCTAAATTCCATAAGAAATCAATTACCTGAGCCATGGTCTGAAAAAATTAAAAAATTTAAGAAGTATAAACTTGCAGAACAGTTAGCAAGACAAGTTTTAGAATCAGAATATTTTGATTTATTTGAAAAAATAATGGCAAAAACAAGGGTAGAGGCAAGTATAGTAGCTAATACTTTAACCTCCACAATAAAAGATTTGCAAAGGAGAGAAGGGGTAAAAATAGAAAATCTAACTGAAAAACATTATTTAGAAATTTTTGAGTTTTTAGCTAAAAAGAGGATTATTAAGGAAGCTATACCAGAAATTATAAAATACTTATCTCAAAACCCCAATGCCAATGTAAATATTGCTATAAAAGAATTAAATCTTAAGCCGATATCAAAAAAAGATTTGATAAAAATAATTAAAGAAATAACCTCCATACCAAAAATAAACTTTGATAAAGCTGTAGGCTTAGTTATGAGTAAAGTTAGGGGCAGGGCTGATGCTCAAGATGTCATGAAACTTGTAAAGAGATTTTTAAGAAAATAATTTTTTTAGATTAATTGCTATACCTTTAACTTTCTCCTTTCCTTTATAATTATGCCTTTAGCCTTTTCCACATCTTTTGGAAATTCTCTTCCGCGCATAATGAAGTTTTTCTCAATTTTTTTTGCTTCGAATTCTTTAACTAAATATTTCTCTGCAGCTTCTATGGAAAATTCTTTGCATGAAAAAATATCAATCGATGCAAATCTTTGTTCAATAAAAGTATGAATGCTTATGTGGCTTTCTGCTATGATGACAAAAGCAGATATACCACCTTTATCAAAAGAATTTTCTTTACCTGGATAAACCAAAATTTGAGGTTTAGAAATTTTATGCATCCCAATTAATTCTGGTAGTTCGTCTAGAATTTTAAATATAAAATTCTTATTCGAAAGTTTCTCTTTGTTGCATTGATATAAGTCAAGGGTGAGATGAGGTCCGAACATTGGTCTGGTCAGGCTGCCTCCATTCCAGTTATAATTTTAAATATTCGAAATAAATTTATAAAATTTTCTATTTTTTGGCACATGCTTTTTAAATTTACAATTTTTCCTCCTCTTCAACCTTCTCCCTTTTCTTAATCCGTGGTATTATCCTCTGTCTTATTCTGTAATTAATAATCCTATAAACTTCATCAGGATTTCTTATCCCTTTCATGACAATTTCGGTTTTAAAACCCGATACTATAACATTGCCAAAATTAAAAATTCTTCCTAGAATTCCCTTATCCAATCTAACATCTGAAATGTTATTGTACGGAATAGCGATTCTTTTCTTCCTAAATATTCCTTCAATTTTCACCACCTCATTTTTCGTCAGCAAATATTGCCTTATCCATTGCTCTATTACCGGCTCCTCTAAGAAAAAAGTTATGATGGGAATTATTGAAAGGGTTAAAAACAAAGGCAGAAGATCTGCTGGATTTTTGGAATAGAAGGCCCTAAGAAAATCTATGTTAAGATAAGGCCAAAGCAAGTAGAAAAAAACAAGTAATAAAATTATTATAACATAATTTTCTATGTAAGAAACCCTAGAAGTTTTGTAAACTAATCCTCTTTCTTTAAACTTCATAATTTATTTTTAATCAAAGGAATTTATTTTTGTGTCGCTATGGGAAAGGTAAACAAAGATTTAGAACTACAAAAAATTGCAAATGAGATAATAAAATGTGAAGAATGCAAAAAAGATAAGTTTGGCCTTCCTGTGCCAGGGGAGGGAAATCCTAATGCAAAGGTCATATTTATTGGCGAGGCGCCAGGAAGGGAAGAATCAAAAAAAGGTAAGCCCTTTGTGGGAAGAGCCGGAAAACTATTAACTCAATTACTGACTTCCATTGGCATTAATAGAGAAGATGTTTACATCACTTCGCCTGTTAAATATTATCCAGGAAAAAGGATTTTAAAAGAAGAGGAGATCCTCCATGGCAGGAAACATCTTCTAAAACAAATAGAAGTTATTAAACCTAAGCTCTTCGTTCTCTTAGGAAATGTGGCATTAAAAGCTTTGTTTCCCGATGAAAATTTAAAAATTTCAAAAATTCATGGTAAGGTACTTTCTAAAAATAATTCTTTATTTTTTCTCACCTTTCATCCAGCCGCAGCATTAAGATTTCCTAAAATAAGAAAACTTATAGAAAAAGATTTTAAAAAGCTAAAGAAAATAATAGCGAGATTATGATAAAAGTTGGTACTTGCGGATGGGCTTTTTTCAGGCCCGAAAACTTTATTGATGAAAAAAAGAAATTTAAATCAATTTTACAGGCCTATGCTTATGTTTATCCAGCAGTAGAGGTCAATTCAACCTTTTACAGAATTCCTAAAGTTTCTACAGCTGAGAAGTGGAGAGAAGAAGTTAATGAAGTAAACAAGAATTTTGAATTTACTGTAAAGGCAACAAGATTTATTACTCACATATTGCACTTCACAAAAGCTTCTGTAAAATTTTTTGATGTGATGAAAGATATTTGCAAAGCCTTAGGAGCAAAAATTTTGCTTTTACAATCACCTAATAGCTTCAAGGCAACAGAAGAAAACATCAAAAGAATGAAAAATTTTTTCGATAACATTAACAGAGAAGATTTGATAATTGCATGGGAACCTAGAGGGGATTGGCACAAAAAGCCAGAAATTTTAAAGGAAGTTTGCAAAGATTTTGAAGTAGTAGAATGTGTTGATCCTTTTAGGAATAATTCACTATATTTCGGAAAAAAGAAAATTGGATACTTTAGAATGCATGGTTTTGGAGTTATTAGCATGTATAGCTACAATTTTAGTAAATCGGAATTGGGAGAACTAAAAAATAAAATGAAAGTGTTGTTAAAAAAATTAAAATTGCAATATTATTTCTTCAACAATTCGGCCATGTATCAAAATGCTTTAGAATTTATGAAAATGATTTCTTGATTTTACATAACAACATTAATTTTTGTATTACAATTGGGACGTTCTGGAGTTTTCAAATAATTTTCAACTCTATACCCAAACCTTCTGATTAAAATTCTTTTACAATTAGGGCAATAAGTATTTTCTGCTTCGTGGCCAGGAACATTGCCAATATAAACATATTTTAATCCCAAGGCTTTCGCTTCCTTCCACATTTTTTCTAATGTTTCAATGGGTGTGGGAGGGAAATCCAACATTTTGTAATGCGGGAAAAATCTCAAAATATGAAAAGGAACTTCTTCTCCTAATTCATCTAAAATCCATTTAACCAACTTTCTAAAAGTCTCTAGATTGTCCCCCATCTTTGGAACTATTAAATCGGATATTTCAATATGAATTCCAAATTTTTTCATTAACTTTAAGTTTTCAAATATAGGTTCCACATCGGGTACTAAGGAAATTTTTTTGTGAAATTCTAAATCCCCAGAAGCTTTAAAATCCACAACAGCAGCATCTAAATATTTTCTTATAAGACGCAAAGCTTCTTCACTCATGTATCCATTTGTTACAAAAGTGTTTTTTAAATGGAATTGGCTAGCGTATTTCATAATATCCAAGGCGAATTCTAAAAAAATTGTGGGCTCGGTATAAGTATGGGTGATGATTTTTAAGTTATTTTTTAATGCTGTCTCAACAATTTCCTCAGGTTTATAATCATTGCCAGAAATTTTATTTTCCAACCCCATTTTACTAATTTCCCAATTTTGACAAAATAGGCATCGCCAATTGCAGCCACCACAAGCATAGGAAAGGGAAAAAGAACCTGGATAAAAATGATAATGGGGTTTCTTCTCGATGGGATCTATATTTAGGGCAACAACTTTTCCATAGTTCAGAGTGTAAAGCTTATTGTTAATATTTTCTCTAACCAAACAAACTCCTCTTTTTCCCTTTAAGATGAAGCAACGTCTCGCACACAAATTGCATCTTACACCTTCCAAATTTTTTATTTTTTCTTTTTTCCATAGAATGGCTAGCTTCCCTTCTTCCATAATTAGAGATAATAAGAACGATATTTAAAATTTGAAACAAAATATACATGTTAAATATGGAGTTTGATGAAGTTTTAAAAAAAAGGAGAATGGTGAGGAGGTTTGTAGATAAGCCTGTAAGTGAAGAAATTCTTCAAAAAATTCTTAAAAATGCACAAAGGGCCCCTTCTGCAGGCTTCACGCAAATGCAAGAATTCATAGTTGTAAAAGATAAAAAGCAAAAAGAAAGATTAGCAAAGGCAGCTCTAAATCAAAAATTTATAGCAGAGGCACCTGTGGTTATAGTAGTTGTTTCAAATATAGAAAGGGCTTATTGGAGATATGGTGAAAGGGCAGTAAATTTTTATTCTATAACAGATGGTGCATTTTCCACTATGCTTATTTTACTTTCTTGTGTAAATTACGGCTTGGGGGCCTGTTCAGTAGGGGCTTTTGATGAAGAAGAAGTTTCCAGAGTTTTGAATTTACCGAAAAATGTTAGACCCATTTTCATAATACCAATAGGATATCCGGCTGAAAGACCAGAAAGATTAGAAAGAATTCAGTTAGAAAAATTAATCCACAGAGAAAAATGGTAGTTTTTTGTTCTAAAAATTAAAAAAGAAAAAATTAGCAAAGCTAGTTAAGATTTTTTAAATTGCAAGATTTTTATTTTATATTTATTCCTCTTCTTCAGCTTCTTTTACAACTTCTTCGGTAACTTCTTCAGCCTCTTCAACCTCAATAGGCGTCTCCAGATCTTCGGTCTTAGATTCAACTTTTTGGCCTATAGCAAATCTCCTTCTTACATCAGTAATTTTTATGTGAACCTTTTCCCCCCTTTTCGTTCCATTTACGAATACTACAAAATTCTTTATTCTTGCTATACCATCTCCTCTAGAACCTGTCTCAGTAATTTCCACATCATACTCTTCACCAACTTTAACTGGCCGAGGAGCTCCAGAGACTTCTCTTCTATGGCCGAATTTACCTCCAAAATTTTTTCTTTCAAACCTCACCATTTAACTAACCTCCCTTCAGTAATTAATTCAAAAGAACTACACGAGGCTCTAAATGTTATGCTACATTTAGAAGCTCGAGTAGTTTTAAATTTTAAAACGAATCTTCTTTATTCAACCTCCCTATCCTCTTATTTATTTCTTTGTTGAATAAGTATTTAAAGGAATTTAAGGCAAGTTAAACTATAATAAAATGAAAATTTTTTCATCTCTTATTCTAACCTTTGTTTCCAAATCTTCACACAATTTCTTCATATTCTCCAAAATAATCTTTTTTTCTATATTTTCGGCAAGATTTACCTGCATTTTGTAAGAATCTATTTTTACTGGAACAAGCTCTAAACTAATTATTTTCTTTCTTTCCAAATTCAACAAAAAAATAAAAGATTGGTCGTTACTAAAAAACTCAAATTTATCAACTGCATAATCATCAACAAAGTCTCCAGAATCATATATAATGACTTTATTGTTCAAGACCTCTATTCCTTGAGGAATATGATTACTATGACCCCAGTAAATGTCTACTCCCAACTCTAACAAAGTATGGGCAAAGTTTACAAACTCTTTAGAAGGTTTGCTCCTATAGTGAGGCCCAACATGACAAGACGCAATAATAAAATCAACCTTTTCCCTAATATTTTTAATGATTTTTTTAATTCTTTCTAGATATTTTTCTTCTAAGTTTAAAGGAATGAAATTAATTCCTGGCCTATTTTCTAAAGCTTCCCACCAAGGAGGATGATCTGATAAAGCAAATATTGCAATTTTTACATCATTTTTTTCTAAAATAGCTGGCTCACAAGCTTTATCAATGTTTTCTCCTGCTCCAGAAAAAGCAATTTTATTTTTTCTTAACAATTCCAACATTTCAAGCAAAGCTTCTTCTCCAAAATCTAAAACATGATTGTTGGCAATAGATGCGAAGTCAATTTTTGCTTTCTTTAGAACCTCTATGGCGACAGGATTAGAGCGAAAGTGAAAATAGCTTCTAGGATCAGGGGTTCCTTTAGAAGAGATAACACATTCCAAATTAATTAATCTCAAATCTGCTTCATGAAAAATTTTTATTGTATTGCCCCAGACCCAGGAAAAATTATCCAATTTTAAAACCCTATTTACAGTTCTCCCTAACATTACGTCGCCAGTAAGTAAAATTTTTAGTCGCGCCATGATAATTTACTGAATTTAATTAAAGAAAAAATTAAGCTAAACTAATTTCTTGTTTTAAGAACTTTAGCTTGGGAAATTTAAGGGCCCCAGTTTCTTTATCTAAAGCTATTGGTATTAACTCATCTAAATCAATTTCTTTTAATATTGGTGAAAGCAATTCCTCCCTTGAAGCAACATTTATTGCGACTCCAGATGCCAAAGGAGAAAATGCAGGCAGGCAAATTATTTTCTTACCATTTTCTAATTTTCCATAAAGTAAGCAGGGCACTTTAATTCTATCATAACCTTCTATTAAAAGGATTGCTGGTTGTTCATGCCCTATAACAACAATTTCTACTTTTTTTGGAAAATTTATTTTTTTATGACCATGGGTAAACAAAATTTTATTGACTTGATAAAAGGGATCAAAAACTTTTAGTCCTAGCTTACTTGCAATGTTAAGCAAATAATTATCATGGTTTCCTCTCACTATAATTATTTCTTTAACTTTTTTTCTGAGATAATTAACTAACTCTATAACTTCCCGCCATTCTTGAGAAGAAGCTTCTCCAAACTCATGCTTTACATCACCATTTATTAAAAAAGTTTTCGGCCTTACAATCCTGAAAATTTCTTTCAATTCTTTTAAAATTTCTTTTAACTGAGTTTGTGGCACAAAGATTCCTTGCTCTGCAAGATAAAGCTCTTCTCCCAGCTGCAGGTCAGATATAGCTAGCAAATCAATATTTTCAAAATAAACTGCAGGATAACCATTAAATATTTTTATACCAGGGAAAATTTCCATTTCATTTTTCTTCTGCATAGACAATAGCATCTCTATTAATTATTCTTTTCTTCCCTCTACTTTCTAAAACAATCCATTGGTTGGCATCTTTTAAAGTTCCTTCTAAAGAAATAGAAGTATCACCAAGCATTACAATTAGCTTTACTTTTTTTCCAATTAACTCCTTCATTCTCCTACCCTTTCCAAAACTTTTTTATGCAACTCTAATAATATTTTTTTCCTATCTTCCATTAAAACTACATCAGATTCCCCTAAAGCTATTAAAGAATGGGAAAAAGGACTAGGCAAATCACACTCTTCCAAAAATTCAAGTTTAATTTTTCCTTCTTCAATTTCTTTCAAAATTTCTTTAGCATGCTCTATATCCATATAATCTTGTAAGATTTCACGATATGTTTCTTTTAATACAGGAAAACCTTCAATTTTTTCACAAACTTTTATTAGTCTATCAGCATTCATTTGTTGTTTGGTAACTCTTATTTCATATCCTTTATAATTCCTTAAAACCATTAAAGCTCTTGTTGCGGAGTGCCTAAATTTTCTTCTTAAAAGCTCTGTTTGCCTCAAGGCTTTTTTCAAAATTTCTTCTAAATTTTCTGAATTAACTAGCTTAACAACTTCCTTTGGATCAATTCTTTTTGGCTTCAATTCCTTTATCTTTTTAATAAAAAGCCATTTGTTTTCTAAGGCTTCATTGGGTAAAGAAAGCATAAAGCCATTATCGCTAATAGTTACAGCTATAGACTTTCCAATTTTTTTAATTAAAGCATAAGCAAAGGCCCTAGATAGAGCATCATTTACACGCCTTCCATATAAAGTGTGGAAAATTAAGTTTTGATTTCCTCTTTCATCAATATAATTTTCCACTAAAATTCTCTCATGGGAAGGAAAGCCTTTTGCCCCCATTTCTTCTAAAAATCTTTTCTGATAGTAGAAATAATCCACTATAGCTTTAGCAGCCCATTCAGTAACAGGATACTCCTTTAACAACCAATTCACAATTTCTTTTTTAGATTTTTTGTTTATCAATTCAAACATTTTTTCTCTAAATTTCCCAATTTCTATGGCCAATTCAAAACTTAATGGTAATTGTTCCGAAAACCAGCTGGGCACCGTAGGTCTTTTTTCTTTTACTGGTAAAACAAATGCTTGGGCTTGCTTAGCTTTAACAAATTGATAGGTTTTTCCTGCTAAAACAAAAATATCTCCCGGCACAAGCCTCTGTAGAAATTCTTCCTCTATACTTCCAATATATTTTCCATCCAAACTTTTTACTTTAATTTTTACTTCGTCAGGAATTGTGCCAATGTTTAATGAATAAATAACCCTAGCATATTTTCCTCTCCTTCCAAAAACCATATCATTAAAGTCCACCCAAATTTTCCCGTAAACTTTTTTATCTTCTAAAGTGTGATAAGCTCCAGAAAGATATTCAAGAACAGAAACAAAATCCTTCCACTCTAAATTGCGATAACAATAAGATCTTCTAATTAAATTAAAAGCTTCTTTTATGTTCCACTTCTTTTCCAAACTCATTCCCATTATATGTTGAGCTAAAACATCTAAGCAATTTTGAGGAATTTGTATTTTATCTAAAAAATATTCATAAGCCTTCTTAGCCATAACTGTTGTTTCTACAAGATCATCATGGTCTAGACATATTACCCTGCCTATAGAGGTTTCATGTAACTTATGCCCAGCCCTGCCAATCCTTTGCATTAGACGCGAAATACTTTTTGGGCTCCCTAGTTGCACTACTAAATCAATATAACCAATGTCTATGCCAAGTTCAAGACTTGTGCTGGAGTTTTGAGTTATAATTCCGTTGACAATATAATTATGAAATTTATAAACATCGACAAGATCATAAATTTCGTGCAATTTTATTTTTTCAATTTTCTTTATCTTTTCCCAAAAAACATGCCCTTTTATTAATTTTTTTAAATATTCCGTTTCTTCAGTTTTTCCAAATTTTTCAAAAAAATTCAAAACCCTAAATAAAGTTTTTCTGTTGAAATAGTGCTGATCCTTTTCATAGCTCTCTAAATCAATTCCAACTTCTTTCTTAAAATTCCAGCTTTTTATTTTTAATTTTTTTCTTATATTCAATAAAATTTTACCTATTTGAGGAATTCTATCTATTGATATACTTTTAGTTTTAATTATTCCTTTCAACTCCTGACAATTATCTCTAAAAAATCTTATTTCCTTAACAAATTTAGTGATATATTCTCCACTAATAATAGAAACTTTTCCTCTTCGAATGGAAGACACGATACCAATTTTTAGAAGAAGTCTATTCAAGCCATATGCTAATGATTTGCTGGTAGCATTAAAGTCTATTGACGATAAATTCCCATTTTTTATTACTAAATTGCCATTACCATCAAAATAACCAGCTAAAAATTCAACTATGTAATTTTTAGGTAGGGAGAAAATAAATTTAGGTATAAAAGTTTTTCTTGTTTCTTCACCTTCTGGGGTGCAAAGATTTTTTATTAAAGATGCAAAAAGGGATGAATACCGAAATCCTATAATTTCCCCAGATTTTTTCATAAACTCTTTATCTATCCCAAATTCTTTTTTAATTATTGAACTATATTTTTTTATCAAATACAGATTTTTATTTAAAACGATCACTTTACTATGGTATATATTGCCTCTAGCAAGAAAGAAGCCTAAAAATCGTAAAAATGATGGACTCAATATAGGAGACGATAATTTTAATTTTTTCTTATTTGTACCTATATTACTCAATTTTAACAAATAATTTTCATTTCCTAAATCTCTACAAATTTTTTTGAAAACAAAAATCTTCAACCAACAGCGATTATTAAAAAAATTATATAGCAAATTCCTATTAAGATTTAAACACCTTGCAGCATTAGTTATGGTGCCATATTTTTTTAATAATTTTTTCTTTAAATCTGTTAAAATTTCTCTAGTTGGCTTGACAAAACAATTTTCATTCGTCAAGTATTCTATATAATAAGGAATTTTAAAATTATGGTTATTTGGTATACATCGTATGGTTGCTATAAACTCGCCCTTTTTGAGATCTTGGGCCTTTTTCCATTTTAATATTCCATCACTAATTGTCAAAAGTTTATGTTCTTCGCTACACTTTATTTCCTTTCCGAGATCAGTTTTAATATATAACCCATTTAGAATTGAATTCCTTTTATTTATTGAACTAAAATAAGTCTTCTGTAAATTCAGGTGTTGAGGGTTCAAAGAAAAAATTTCTGCATCATTATTTAATTTTGATATTTTTTCCCATTTGCCATCACTAAGTAAAATTTCTGAATCTTTATCCACACACACTATTGTTTTTAATAGTCCTTTCTTCAGTCTCTCTTCCAAATCTAGTCTTATTTCCCTCGCAACACTGCTGTGATGCGCTCCTATTTGATCTTCAGTATAGGTTTCAGGAAAAGTTTGTTTTAAATGATGCACAACCCTCTCAGTTCCACTTCTTGTATTAGTGAAGACTAAAGTTGTTCTGTGTTGGTTTATTAATTTGTGCAAAAGATTATACATTTCACTTGTAATTTTTTCTGCCGGTGTGTAAACAATATCTTTTACCGGAGATAAAACTTTTATATCCATATGTTTCACAAATCTTGCGTCAACTATAGTGCAATCTCTTTCTTTTCCATTCTCATAACCAACCAAGAATTTTGCAACAGCCTCAAGAGGTGAGAGTGTAGCTCCTAGTCCTATTCTTACTAAGCTCTTGCCAACAAAATCTTGCAACCTTTCTAGGCTTAAGCTTAAATGTGCACCACGCTTAGAATTTGCAAGCTCATGAATTTCATCGACAACAACCCATTTAACATTCTTAAATTTTTCCCTAAATTTTCTTGTACTCAAAACTACAGCAATAGTTTCGGGTGTAGTTACTAAAATGTGTGGAGGTTTTTTCAATTGCTTTTGTTTTTCGTTTGGTGGCGTATCTCCAGTTCTAACAGCAATTCTAACTTCTGGTAGCACAATTTTCATTTCTTTCGCGATTTCCCTTATTTCCTTAAGCGGGACTAATAAGTTTCTGTAGATGTCATTATCTAATGCTTTAAGTGGAGAAATGTAAACACAATAAACCATATCTTCAAGCTTTCCTTTTTCTGCTAAGGTAAACAAATAATCAAGGATAGATAGAAAAGAGGCCAAAGTCTTTCCAGAACCAGTGGGAGCAGTTATCAAAGTATTTTTTCCTTTGTGAATTAATTCTACAGCAAATTTTTGATGTAAAAGTAATTCTTTAAAATTTCTTTTAAACCATTCCCTAACATAAGGCCTAAGTAAAGCTAAAACTTTTTCATCTTTTTTTGGTTTTTTTATGTTAACATAGCGAATCATGAAAACCGGCTAATATATAGGATTTTTAAAGCATAAACTTTTCGATTTTACTTATAGTAAATTAGCTTAGAAGAAATTGTAAGCGGGGGATCAAGAAAAAACTAAGCTTGTAGTTCTAAGCTGTAGTTATAGAGCTATAAATTCTTCTGCCAATGAATTAAAAAAGATAACATTTAAATACCAAATTATCTAAAAATAATTCGTGAATTTAAGTTTTAGAAGTGAAAAATTAGAGGAAAGGAAAGTATACGCTGACTTAGATTTTATTTGCTCAAATTTAACAAGGATGGCAATCTTGCATTTACTAATGAAGTCTAAGATGACTGATTATTCTTTAAATGTGGAAAAAATTTCTTATTGCTTGGGAAAACATCCAAGAGTAGTTCTCCACCATTTAGATAAACTAAAGGAATATGGAATTGTTCAAGTCATCACAATTTCAAAAAATGGGAGGAGAAAAATATGGGGAATAGTTAAAGAAAAAGCTGATTTAATCAAGGAAATTTACACATATACAATAACAAACTTCTTCACTCAAGCTCAGTTGGAAAGAGCTTGTAATGTAAATAGAAAAATAAGATAGTTAGTTACAATGTTGTTACAATTTTGTTACAAATTTGACACAATCTTGTTACAATAAAGTTGGTTAAAGTTAAATACTTTTTTTGTTTTTTTATTAATATGAATTTTGATTTTCAAAGCAGAGGAGAGTTTGATTTCTTTGAACCAATGATGCTTTCAAAAGATGGGAACTGGACGACATTCCAAAGGTTTCCTGTTAACACCTTTAAAACAGGCTTTGGTATAGAGTGAGAAAATGAAGAATAAAAAAATAAAAATTTTTGGAAAGCAAATATCAGCAGTTCTTTTAGGCTTGTTGGCATTAGCAGGAGTAGCAAGTGCAGGATTGCTAAGCTATTATGGAAAAGTAGTTGGAACAGCAACAGTAAGTCAGTCAGTAAAACTTTCTGATTACGATGCTAATGGCCAAATTATTCAAGAAATTGACTATACAGGAACTATAACTTATTCTGGTTCTGTAGTTGCAGGAGACACGCTGGTTAATGGAAATGACGCATCAACATCAATAGAATATTTTAAAGTTAAGAACTATGCGACAGAATCAGGTGCAAATGTTAAAGTAGGTATAGATAACGACGGGGATGACCAAATAGATGATACTTCATTATTAGATTCAGCAATTGATTCAGTTGAGTTTGTAGAATATTCAAGTGGAACCTGCACAAACACAGAGATAGGTTCGGAGATAACAGGTAAGGTGGGGCGCGAATTAACTCTAAATGCAGGTGGGGAACAAGACTTTTGCATTCAAATAAAATTCAAGATTAACGCCGAACCAGGCAGCTATGTAAATAATGTAAAAGTCTTACCAGGGTAGAAGTAAAACAGTTTAATCAGTAAATATAAGACATATTTTCCTTTCTTTTTTATTTTTATGGCTTCTTAGCAGGTCAAACTGCTCGAAGCCTTGAAAAAGGAAGGAAAATGAAAATAGGAATTCAAATAATGATTACAATAATGTTTGGAATAGGATTTTTATTATTCGTTAGTTTAGCCTTTGCTGGAGTTTTAAGTTATTATGGCAAAATTATAGGAAGTGCTAATGTTTTGCCTCCTACATTTTATGCCGATAGTACTGTTATAACATCGCCAGTTTACTATAAAATGAAAATAAATGAAGTAGGAGGGGGTAGCGTTACTTTTACTGATGGGGAGCGAAGATTGTTTGTAACAGATTCGTTAGGAATTACTTCTTGGTATTCGGCAACTTGGACTGTTTATGTTAAAGTTCAGGCTAGTGCTGCAGGAGCTTTATCCGCATTAAGAATAAAGAAAGTTAGTGGAGATTTAACCTCAGAAGTAACTCTAACAGGTTGTGAATGGACAGGAATTTCATTGGATGCAGGTACAAACTCGATTCAAAGGTCCTGTACTCCAGGCGTGCTAACTTTTGATTCTACTGATAGATTAGGTCTTGAGGTGGCAGGTGCAGGAACTGTGACTTATACAATTATTACTGATGGCAGCACAAGAATTGAGGTGTCACCATGAAAAAGTTAATTTTATTTGCATTGGTTAGCTTATTAATAATTCCTTTAGCTGAAGCTCAGCTCCTTTGTGATGAAGCTACATATCCTTTCAGAGCGTGCCAAGTTATTCAAAACTTTACAAGCGTAGCTGCTGGTTCTCCAAATATAGCTAATGTGAGTTTTAAGTACATAGGCAATGAATGGGCTCCTTTGGTTGTAAGGGTAAACATTTCTTCAGAAGGTTATGTTTTCAGTGGGAATGATTTTTCTGGTACAGGAAGATTATTAACAAAAGCTTTGATTGGCCCCGTGCAGCACGAAATTCCTCTTACTTGTGAATTGCCGCCAATTACTTTTACTCAAACTGGCGAAACTTTTGTATCTCCCCTTCCAAACAATTTTACTCTTTATTGTTATAATTCAAGCTTCTATGTTGTAATGCCTGAGAGCTTAAACAATGTTACAATAACTTTAATACCAAACATTGCTCTCATTCCAGCAATTTTCAATTTTACCATCGAGCTAATGACTGACATAGGAGTTCCTATATTAGAGCCGACAATTAACATAACAAATGGCTTTGGAAATTTGTCTATTAATCCGCCTTTTGAAAAAATTGAATTCATTTCATATCCAGAGCAAAATATAACTATTAGAGTTTTAATTTATGACTCAATATTCTTTAGAGGTGTTCCGACAAATCACCCATTCCCGATAATTTATTTTGACTTCATAAATCAGACCCCCTTTAACGGTAGCGTAGGAATAAGATATTATTTTGATCGAGATGCCTTGGTAGCTAGAGGTTGGGATCCAAGCAAGTTATCCTTTTATAGATTAAATGTAGTAAATGGAACTGCAAGCTGGATACAAATGCTTTCCACAGTGACTGATAATTATGTGTTCATGAATATAACAAGCTTCAGTGTTTATGGTGTATTCACTTCTTTCTACTATCCTCCAGCCCCTGCAGTTACTTATGTTTCATATCCTAGCTATCCAACTTATGTGACAAATGTTACTAATGTTTCGCAATTAATTGAAAAACCAGTTGAAAGAATTATAGAGAGGCCTGCTGCTGCAGTTTGTGGTAATGGATACTGTGAATCTGGAGAAACTTGCTCTAATTGTCCAGAGGATTGTGGTTGTCCAGCTGGAACAAAATGTGAAGCAAATGTATGCGTGGCTATTCCTCCAGCCCCTGCTCCTTCGCCTTTAGAAACTTTGACAGGAGCTTTTATATCAGCAGTATCAAACCCAGTTTTTGCTGGATTGTTAAGTTTGGTAATAGTGGCAATAATTTTAACTATTTTAAGGATTAGGCTTTTTTCAAAAATTAGAACAAAAAAATAAGAGTTAAGATTTGATTCCAAGGTTAAAGTTAACATTAACTACTTATACCTTCTTCTAACTCTTAAACAAATCTAACATCCCCTTACACCTAGCAACTTCAATCAACCATTGCTTACTAATACTTAAACAGTAGGTATGAGAGCTAGAAGTATTTAAACTGCGCCAGGGCTGGGATTTGAACCCAGACGTGCTCGAAAGCACACCAGCTTGCCATCTTATATTAAGACTCAAGGCTGGCCCGATTACCTGATTCCGGCACCCTGGCTTATCTTCATCATCTTAAAAAATCAGACCTTGAGTCTTCTTATTAAAATTTATTTATTACTTAACTTTAACTCTTTTTCAGTTTAATTATTCTTCTGGCTCATGCAAAACTTGAATTTTCCCTGTTCTTGGTACATTGAGCTGTAACTTATCTTTAAAACTTGTGGCAAAGGCCCCAGAAATTTTTACTGTATCTCCTATATCTACTTTATCTATATCTTTTTCCCATAAAGAAAGAGAAATTTGCCCTGTCGCATCTTCTAATAAAACATCCACAACACTTCTTCTTCCATATTTTGTGTTAACTTCTCTCACTTCAGACTTATCAATAACTTTAGCTTTTATTGTTATGTTACTCATTCCAATTTTTATTTCTGATATGTTCATTTTAACTTACTTAATGCTTTTTGGATTTTATTTATTTAAATTTTTTTATTGGCTCGCTCCACTGAGCGGTCCACCTCGCGCAAGATATTAAACAAAGAATATAGGCGCGAGGTCCTTCTTTGTAAAAAATTGTAAAGCAAAAAAAATCAGCAAAAATTTCCCCCTTTATATAGATTTAGAACCACCACGAGTGGTTCTAAATCTTTAAATATTAGTTCAAAAAAGTTTTAAATTTAAAATTTAACTTAATTCCCTCTACAATATATGAAAAATTTATCTTATTACATCTGAAGTGGCTGCTCCGATAGAAGCAAAAAGAGAAACCAAAACAACTAGCTTAACTGCCCATATAACATCAGTTATTATATTGCCAATTATTCCTACTGTAAAAAGAACAGAAAAGCTGCAAACATAAGAAACTAAAATTACGGAAAAGACTCTTCTTTTAATTTGAAAGTTGAAGTATTTTTGACGATAAATCAGGTAGCTCACTAAAAATGTCAGAAAGAACAATGCAAATGATCTGAAAATATCTAAAAGCTTAGCAATCTCCCAGACTTCCTGGGTAACTATAAAGGGGGCTGACAAAATTAGGGCGCCAACAATTTGCTCCCCAATGTCGGAACGAGTAAAAGTTTTTGTAACAATCTTTTCTTTCAGCCTGTTGAAATATTCTTTTTCCCGTGATGTTAACTTTTTCAAATAGCTAATCCTACTTTCAGAAGGAATTTTCCACAGGCGTTTTTTCTTAAACATTATAATAAAATTCTGTTTTTGCTTGTATTATTTTTTTACAGAAGGATAAGTTCCTTTTTTCATGAAAACTCTATCAGTTCTTACGGCCAACCCCACTTTCTTTTCATACATCTCTTCACTCTTCATCTTTGCAATTCCTAAAGCAATCAATTCATTTTTCAAGCTCATTATTGCTATGGTTTCGCCTGCTAAAATATTCTTTTGAATCCTTGTGATGCCATTAACATATACTGGGGCTCCGTTACAAATAGAATCTACAGCAGAATCTTTTACAAAAACTTTTTTCACATGATCTATAGCAAATTCTATAGGAATTAAAATTTTTCTTAGTTCTTTTTCTTCTTTATTTTCCCTCCAAAATTCATAGGCATCTTTTATTTCGACCAGCGAATGAGCTTGATCTTCATGAAAATTCCCAACTATTATCCTTCTCAATTCAGTCATATGGGCGCCAACATTTAAAGATAGACCAAAATCGTGAACAAGCTTTCTTATGTAAGTTCCAGCCTCAGTGCCAACACGAAACAAAACATCTCTTCCGTTAACTTCTAAAATATCAAAAAATCTTACTTCCCTTTCTCTAATCTTTCTGGCCACAGCAGATTTTTTTGGGGGAATTTGCTTTATTCTTCCAATAAAATTTTTTATATTTTCTTTCAACAAATCTTCTGAAACATCTTTATGTAAATGCATTACTCCAACATATTCCTTATCCAAACCCATTAAAACAGGCATGGCTTTTACAGCTTCTCCTAAAGCCACAATCAAAACTCCGGTAACTTTTGGATCTAGAGTTCCAGCATGACCAACTTTTTTAACATTAAAAATTTCTTTTATCCATTGCGAGATTTGGTGCGAAGTTGGCCCAGAATGCTTATCCACAACTATAACAGAAGAATTAATTAATTCCTCTATATTTCTTTTTTCTGGTTCTTTTCCGTAGTCAGGATTTGTTTCCTCTTCTTCTCTAATTAGCCACATATAATTAGATTTAAAAATAATCTTTAGTAAAGTTTACTTTTGCTATGGCAATATTTTTTAATTTTTAACCAAAAAATAATTAACTTTAAATCTTTTTTCTTAAAATTGTGCTCTAATTTAAAAACTTTTCTGCGATTAAAATAAAAAGTTTTCTATCAAATAAAAAATAGAGAAGAATGAATAGGGCTTTAATTGGCTTGCTTTTGAGTTTAGTTGGATTAGCCTCTGCTTTGATTATTGCTAATACAACAATTTCTCAGCAACAAATATACAAAGCCATGAACATGAGCTTTGATATGGATACAAAAATTGAAGTTTATCCTGGAGAAACAAAAACTATAGAGGGAAGATTATTAAACACAGGATGGTTATGGCTTTATAATGTCACGATAAAAGCAGAGAATCTTACTTATGAGCATACAATAACTCCAAATAATATTCCAGTCTTGCCGATAAAATATTATTGGGTTGATGGAAGAGCCTTTAGAACTCCTCAAAACTTTAGCATAACCATAAAAATCCCTGAAAATCTAACAGCAGGAGAGAAGGAATTCTTTTTAACAGCTAACGGAAGTTTTAGAATTTACTTACCTATGGATATGAAGTATTTACATTATCCTATGCAAATAAAGCAAAGAGTTGTGCTTAAAGTAGTTCCAACACCTTCAATAGAGATAAAAGATATAACTTTTCCCGAAGTTGTTATAGCAAATAAAACTTTTGAGATTTCAATGCTTGTTATAAACAATGGAGATATAGGCACTACTGCTAACATTTCCATAGATTTACCAAAAGATTGGCAAGTTGATTCAAAAACAAAAAGTATAAGAATTGAGGCTAGAGAAAATAAAACCCTTAATTTTAGCGTGACGCCTAGCAATAGTAGTGGGCAAGTTTCCCTCTATCTTTTATATCCAGTAAGGCAAAAGATAATTAATATCACTAAAACTGGACCTTTCTTGGTGCCTCAATTAGAAGAAGTTGTAGAAAAGCCAGTGCCAGGATTAATAGAAAGAATTGTATCGTTTATAAAATCTCTCCCACCCATCTTACTTTTGATAATAGTTATTTTATCAGCTGTAATAATTTGGAATTTGGCTGGTGTCATAAGATTTTATAGAAGAAGAAAGAAACCTGAAAAACCTGGATAAATTTTATTAATTTTTTATTATTTTTTATTTCTCTTTTGAGTTTTCTTCTCATCCTTTTTAGATTTTTCTTCTTCAATTTTCTTCTCTTCCTTTTTTACCAAAAATTCTTTAAGTTGAGCTGCAGAGGGTTTCTTCAAACCAAATTTTTTAATTAAGTTTGCCTTTTCATAAGCAGAAATTACTTCCTCATCACTAGCATCTTCTTTTATATCTAAAACATATTCTAAAGGCTCCAAGTGCATTATGTTACATCTTTTCCTTCTAACTCCTGTCAAAATTTTTGGGCCTGTTATTAAAACAAAGCTTCCTGATTTCCCTTTTTCTTTAGGAAAATTCTTTATTACTACACAAAGCTTACCTGCCTCACTACCGGCAATTTTCCTGCAAACTCTTCCTATTTCAAGGGTCAAGGTCATCACTTTACAATTTTGTAATAAATTATAAATTAATTTTAATTATTTATTTTAAACTTTTTTGCCAAGAAAAAATTTAACTTAATAACTTATTTAGGACCCATCCTATGGCCAGAGAAATAAAAACATACCAATAAACCCAATTTAAGGAAGAACCTATATAAGGCAAATTAAAGGGCAGAGCTACAACATAACCAATTTTTTCATATTTAAAATGAAGCCATGGAAAGATTAGAGAAATAACTATAAGAGAAACAAACAATGTTTTAATACTGTGTTTCATGAATTGGGTATTTATTTTCATCATCTCATTCAAAAATTTTTCCACTTCACCTTTATTTCCTGCTTGCTGAGCCTTTGTTAAGTTTTCCCTAATTTCTTCCATCTTATACTTTAGCTCTTTTAGAATATTTTTTCTAAAAATTATTTTATTTAAAGTCAGAATGAGGGAAGTAAGAATTATTGATACTAAAGTTATGGCTAAATAAGGGGGCAAAGTAGTTATAGGCCCAAGGATTATATCTACAGCAGCTATGATTTGCTGGAAAACCATTTTATCCTCCTAAAATTTTCCTGATGATTGGATGAGCCTCTTCCAATTTTTGATTTGAAAGTTCTTCATAATAATTATAAATAATCATAACAGTTAAAAGAATTCCTGTGCCTGTGCCTATGACATCTAAAATATCGGCTGAAGCAGCCAAAAGGCCAACAAGCAAACCGCCTAAAACTGCCAATGGCGGAATATACCTGTTTAAAACAGATTCTATAATTCTTGGATCTCTTCTATAACCAGGAATTTGCATTCCTACACTAGATAATTGCTCTGCCACGCTTTTTGCATCCATACCAGCAGTATTAACCCAAAAAACAGAAAACATAGTTGCTAAGGCTGTAAGTATGATTAAATAGATTATAGCACGAAGAATTTCAGTTGGCACTAAATTTTGATTTATTATATTGATCAAAAGGGTTCTTGGGGCAGAAAGATAATAAGCCATACCACTTGTAGGATTTCCTTGCTGATCATAACATCCTAAAGGCCCACATAAAAGGCCAAATTCATTAGGCTGCAATCCAAACCTTCCCATTAGTTGAATATTAGCAATCATGGCAGCAGCGAGAATAACAGGAATGTTGCTAGTATATAATAATTTCAAGGACCATGTCCTTCCAAAACCTTTTAGAGCTGCAAAGGCCAAAGGTATATTTATTTTTATGTGCTGGGCGTAAATAACGATGATGAAAATAATTGCTGTGGTAACGATGGGAAGAAAACTAACTGAAAAGGATGGAAGATCTCCAGCAAAAAGGCTAATAAGGCTAACCCATAAACGACCTGCAGGCGGATTCGTTGTAGAAGGAATGCAAGATGCTAAATCTAAAGGCTGACAGGTAGTAGCAAATGGAGAAAATATTCCTATAAAAATTTGTGTTGCTACTCCTGCTGCTATAAATAAACTAATTCCGGAGCCAAATCCCCATTTTGTTACCAAATCATCTAAAAAAATTACAATTATTCCACCTAAAGCTAATTGAAATATTACAAATGCTAAAATTCCTGGTCCTCCTGTAACTTGTATGGCCCCGGCTAAAACAAAAGCTATGGCTTCTAGGAAAGCAAAAATTATGGCTAATCCTTTATTCCAGCTCTGAAATTTTTTTCTATATTCTGGCTTAGTAGTGTCCCATTTTAGGATTTTAGAACCTACAAGCAATTGTAATATAATACCAGCAGTAACTATAGGACCTATTCCTAAAGTCATTAAACTACCAAATTTAGATCCCAATACAATTTCAAAAAATCTAAATTGTTGATAGGTCGCAGGAGCTACGCCATAAACAGTTATGTACGATAAAACTATGTAGATGATTAAAGCTATACCAGTCCATTTCATCCTAGTGTTAAAACTTTGTCTGTAAGTAGGTTTTTCTACTGAAGGAAACCATCGAGAAATAGAGGAAATTATATCAAATTTTTTCTTTTGAGCTTCTTCCAAATTTTCTTCGCTATTCAAACTTTCACCGCCCTACCACCAGCTTGCTCTATTTTCTTTATGGCAGATTTAGAAAAATACTTTGCCTTAATTGTCAAAGCTTGAGTTAGCTTGCCTTTGCCTAAAACTTTTTCATATCCCAATTGAGATAAATCAATTTCTTTTAATTTTTCTTTTTCAGCCAACTTATCAATTTCCTCTAGATTTATTATAGCTGCTTTCTTAGAAACTTCTTTAGGCTTCTTAAAACCTTCTTTACCAAAATGTTCCGGCTCATATTTTACTGTATAGCTCCATTTATGTTTGTGCATTCCAGCCTTGCCCCTACCTCCTCTACTCCCACCACCACGCCATTTTTTGTGAGAACCATGGTAAGTTCTATGACCCCTTCTCCACTTTCTTTTACTATGTCTCTTAACCACCATTTAAATCACATCATCCTCTCTATCAACTCATTTATTTCTTTCCCCCTATAACCCAAATCTCCTTTCGGATAATATTCTTTTATTGATTTAAATCCTTTTGAAGGTGGAGTTAACCTAAAAAAAGGTTGTAATTCTTCAAAATCTTTTAACTTTATTCTGCCTGCAAGAATTTCTTCAGCAAAATTTTCAAATTTGTCAAAATCTGTAACTTCTTTTAAAATTTTTTCATCTACTCTACTTCCATTTTTTAATCTTAATCTTTTTTTCAATAATTTCACTAAAGTTTCTTTATCAATTTCCCCCCATGTAACATAATCTTTTACTTTTTCTATCATGCCTTTTATACTAGGAGAATTTTCCCATAAAGAGCAATGGTTAGCAGAGTTCAACCTAAGCATTTTCAATGTATCATTAACTTCTTTTTTTATCCCCACGCCACCTCTAATCCTAATCACAGCTAGCATAAATATCATTATTATTCATAAAAATTATAAAAAAATTTGATTTTTGATGTTAATTTTTCCTGTCTTTTCAAAATTTACTACCACTTTTAGGAGTTCTAAATCTATATAAATTTTTCTATTTTTTCCTAGTTTTATTTATAAAGATTTTGTACCACTTTTAGGAGTTCCAACTCCTAAGAGTTGTATTTCCAATGCTTTTTAAAGCCTTTATATAGATTGCGAACCACTAATGGTGGTTCTAAATCTATATAAAGGAGTAATTTTCCGATTTTTTTCAATTTTTAAAATCTTTTAGCTTTTACAAAGAAGGACCTCGCGCCTATATTCTTTGTTTAATATCTCGCGCGAGGTGGACCGCCCAGTGGAGCGAACCAATAAAAATCTCTTAAACTTCTCCCTTTTTAACTTGCCATTTTGTCATAAATATTTAACTTCTTAAAAGCATCATAAATAGCAGTAATTAAATTGATTCTCATGCTAGTATTACCAAAAGTTTTAACCCAGACATCTTTTATTCCAGCCAATCTAAGAATTTTTTTGCTTTCATCATCTGCCACTATGCCCAAACCTTTTGGGGCTGGGTAAAGCTCAACTCTAACAGAGCCAGACTTTCCCTTAACTTTATAAGGAATAGAATGGGGCTCATCACATGAGCATTCCCAACTTCCACACCCACGCTTAACTCTAATTATGTTAAGCTTAGCCTTTTGTATGGCTTTGTTTATTGCATCCCTTGGTTCTGGCGCGACTCCTTTACCTATTCCCACTAAACCATCTTCATTTCCCACAACGACAAAGGAAGAATAATTAAATCTTCGCCCAGATTTAGTCATTTTTGTAGTTATACGAATAGGAATCCTCTGGACTCCTCCACCCTTTCCAGTTCTACCACCAATGGTTATTAATTCATTTTTTAAGTTTGGGACAAGCTTATCCACAATTTCAAATTCTTTTATTATTCTTCCAGATTGCAAAATTTCATCTATATCAGTAATTTTTCCTTCAAAAACTTCTCTGCCTAATTGGGTCTTGGGCTGCCATTTTTCTAAAGCTTCTTCCTTAACTACATGAATCTCTTCAGGTATTTCTTCTATGGGAACTTTTTCTATTTCTTTCACTTCTTCAGCTTCTAAAATTTTTGCTTCATTGCTTTTTTCCTCTCTTGTTTCTTTTTCTATTTCAGCCATACTACTTACCCATTAAAATTTCTTTTACTCTTTCAAATTCTTTTGGTAAATCTGAGAATTTTTTTAAATAATTTGCTATATGTTTGCCAGAAATCCTATCTTCACTGGGAAGCATAGATTCGTCCACAGAAATTTTCAACCCAGCATCTATAGCGCCCTTAACTACAGCATAAATCCTTGACCCTTTTGTAGAAGTATATAAGCCCGCATCTAAAACAGCTTCATCAATTCCCTTTTCCTTCGCTTTTTTCCCCATCATTAAGCCAGTTAAATATGCAGAAGGCAAGTTGTCTGTGGCAAAATTCCAGTTAAATTTTTTGAGCCCATAACTTGAAGCAGAGGCAATGGTTCTATCTCCTTTTTTATCAAATATTACAATTTGGGCCTTTATGTATTTTAGACTTCTTCTCACCACGAGCCTTGGTTTTTTAGATTTTAATAATTCCAGTCTTTGTTTATAATCGGTTTTACCTTCCCTTCTTCTCCTAAAAGGCATTTTTGTTGTTGGCAATAATTTCATAACATCACTCTTTCTTTAACAATCCATGTTGCTCCATATAAATCTTTAAATGGGATTTACTTCTAAAGGCTCCTCCCTTCACCAAGCGATATAACCTTTTAAAAGTAGTATTATCAATTTGTTTAGTTGCCTTTAATTTTTTCAAATATTCTCTTAAGGCCCGTACAGTTTGAATCCATTTCCTTTTGGCTGGAATTATTGAATGCTTTTTGCCTTTTCTACTTCCTTCCCCCCTTTTACTTTTTTTACTAGTTTTAACTTTAATTTTTTCTGGTAATTTCTTTATCCAACCCTTCAAAATGGCTCTTCTCACATCTGCATAAGTTATGGCTTTTTCTATTTCTTTTATTTTGCTTGGATCTAACCAAACTCTGCTTTGCCCAACTTTTAGAATTCTTGCAGCCAATCTTTTCTGTAGGCTTGTCATAATTACCATTATTTAGAAGATTGAATTTAAAAGATTTGTCTTCCAACATTAAAATTAGAAAAAAATACGAATTTAATCTTTTAGATGAGGCTATGACACTTCGGTATTTAACAGTAGATGAAGCAAGAAATGAGGAACAATTTAAAGATGCGCCTTTGTTAGATACAATGATATTATTACCTTCGCTTGAAGGAAAAACTAACTTAAGAGAAGAAATACCAAATCTTCGAATAGGAATTTCCTTGCAAAAAGGATGGATTAGAAGTGTAGCGATAACTTCTAAAATTTATAATGAACTTTGCTCTGTCACTTGCCGAAATATGGAAAAGTTTCGAATGTTGGAAAAATTCGATAAATGGGTAAATGCAATCGAAGAATCGAGATGTGATTTTTATGTAATAGAGATGAATAATTTAAAGTATTATATTAAAGATTTTCCATTTCTAAATAGCTATAAATTTCATAAGGGCGAATTATCTTTGCTTATTTTATCCTTTCTTACAGGTGCACATACTATAGTTTCAGATGATAAAATGCTTCATTACTGCCATAACAGTCTTTCATCAGAATTCAGAAATATTTGGGGCAACGAGTTAAAAATAATGCATGGTAGAACATTTTATAAGAGAAAAGGATTAGAAAAAAATTTTTTATACATTTAAAACTTTTATTTTCAATTCTTCTGCTTTTTTTAAAATCTCAGCCCTTTTTTTCTTTCCAACAGTATGGGCAATCTTTATCGCTTCTTTTTCAGGATTAATTTTTTCCAAATCCTTTAAGTTTCTGACTAAAACTTCTCTAAAACCAGAAGGATGCAAATATCTCAAATTTTTTGGTGCCCTATAACCAATGGAAGGCATTTTAATTTTCGATTTTTCTTTAATTCTAATTTTAGAATGAATGCCCCTAGGCCTACGCCAAGAAGATTTTAACCTTTTATAAGTCTGGCTCAACCATCTTTTAAACTCAGGTTTTTTTCTTGGGTTAACCATGGTCTATACCTTTGAATA
The DNA here is from genome assembly GCA_038998625.1 of Candidatus Aenigmatarchaeota archaeon. Taxonomy (GTDB): domain Archaea; phylum Aenigmatarchaeota; class Aenigmatarchaeia; order CG10238-14; family SCSR01; genus JAWADS01. The sequence continues at coordinate 42,561 of JAWADS010000003.1, forward strand.
ACTCCTCTAGTCTATTAGATATTTCATTTGTCTCAATCCTATTTATATAACGCGAAACAGCAACATCACATTGTTCATGAAAAAGACTAATCCAACAATACACTCGAACGAAAATGTAATTATTTTCATAAGGAAAAGAAAACCGAATAAATTCAGATTTTTTATTATATAGTGCTCTTATTCTATGCCTCTTCAAATGGGCAATAATATCTTCAGCTAGCATACCATATAGCCCATGAAATTCTGCTATTTCTTCTAATTTTTCTTTCAAAGCATTGTTGTACAATAAATTTTTCGGCACCTCAATCACTTTTTTTCAATAAATCCTTAATCATTTTCTTATGGTCTGATTTACTCCCAAAATATTTAAATATTTCCTTATTTATTTCATACCAATTAACTTCACCTTCTTTTGAACTTTTTAATTTTCCTTTTATAGGCTCTGCAACGAATGCAATGCTAACTACATGCCCCCTCGGATCCCTTTTTGGATTGGAATATACTCCTAAAAGCTTTTTTATTTTAACATTCAATCCTGTTTCTTCTTTAGCTTCTCTTATTGCAGCTTGTTCCACAGTTTCGCCCCATTCAACAAAGCCACCAGGTAAAGATAATTTTCCTTTCCAAGGATTTTTATTCCTTCTTATCAGAACAATTTTTTTATTTTTTACAATCAGAACATCTACAGCAAGATAAGGGTTTCTTTGCTTAGGTAATTTCACTCATTCACCTTTGCTGACTATAAATATTCCATCAGGAAATCTTCTTCTATCATATCCAACAATTCTCGTAGCTTGTTCTATGTTTGCAGCTGTTTGACTAACCTTTTCTAAATCGATTCCGCTAACAGTTATTTCTTGTCCAGAAACTTTTACTTCAGTATTGCCAACAATTTTAGCAATCCTAGCTGTCCTCTCACCAAGAAAATTTTGAATCAATACTTTATCCCCTTCAACTTTAACAGTGATAGGAAAATGAGAAAAAACAACTTTTAGTCTATACGTAAAACCTTTTGTTACTCCTTCAAAAAGATTCTTTATGTGGGCTGCTATAGTTCCAATTAATGCTTTTACATCACGTCTTTCGCTTTCAGAAAAAACCTTTATTTTATTATCAACTTTTTCCATTTTCACTTCCTTAGTTAATTGAAAGCTTTTTTCTAAAGTTCCTTTAGGGCCAGAAACTTTAATTTTATTTTCCAATAATTCTGCGCCAACTCCTTCAGGAATTTCAATTTCTTTAGAATACATAGTCCAGCCCCTAATAACAATATGCCAGCAATTTTCCTCCTAAATGTTTTCCTTGAGCCTTTCTGTGGTCCATTACCCCTTTGCTAGTAGAAACAATTAATATTCCGATTTTTCTTGCAGGAAGAAAACGTTTTTCAAATTTTTCGTATTCATCCAGCTTAACTGAAAATCTTGGTTTGATCACATTGCAATCAATAATTTTTCCCTTTAATTCAATTTTAAACAAACCTCCCCTACCATCTTCAATATACTCATAAGGTCCTATATAATCATGGCTCTGCAAAACCTTCAAAACATTTTTCACTAGTTTAGAAGCTTTAGTAAAACATTCTTTTTTTCCATCTCTTTCTGCATTTTTTATGCTACTTAAGGCATCTGCAAGAAGATCATGCCTTACCATAATAATCTATACAATAGTAAAGGGAAATTATAATTTAAAAGGTTTAAGATGCGCCGAGCGGGATTTGAACCCGCGCTCCAAGCTTGGAAGGCTTGTGTCCTACCAGGCTAGACGATCGGCGCTTTCTTTTTAAACATATATATTGCTACACTTACTTTAAAATATGGCTGAAGAATTAATTAAAAGGTTTTTGAAAAGGCTGAAGAAAAGAATGCCATGGATTAATACAGAAAGAATTGAAAAAGATCTAATACCTTTAAGGCCCGAAGAGCATTTGCAGCCGAAGTTAGCTAAAAAGAAAAAATTTAAAATTAAGTAATAACACTTTAGAATTCAATAGCCCTTAAGCATATAGAAGAGATTTAAAATTTTTTATCCAATTGTTATAGTATGATATCACTGAAAGAAAGAAATTTTAACATAAGGAATTTAAACTATATAGAAAATTTTGATGAAGATGATGAGCTTATCCTTTATATTTCTCCAGAAGTACTTCCAGCTTCTCAGGTTTTAAAAAGATCAGAAATAGTTTTAAAAGATAGTAAAATTGAAGACAACATATATGTTTATGATCATTTCTATTTTTTTGAAATTGTTTCGAAAATTTTTGAGTCAGAGTTTCCAGACAAAAAACTTAATTTAATTATAAAGTTTGAGTTTCCATTTAGTTTTGTTTATTCTTTTGGAAACAATGATTTAGAAAAAATTATGATCAAACTTTCAAAGATACATAGAAATTTTTATGTTAAATATGATGACGATAAAAAAGAATTTGACTTAAAAAAATTAATTGATTCGTATTTCAAGAAATTAACTGTAAAAAAATTCGTCTATAGAGTTCTGTCGAGAATAAATTATACAACTTCTATAATCGATGCTTATAATTTGTATAGGAAAGATAAGATTTTATATATACTTTAATTAAAATCAAAAAAATTTAATTAAACTTTTTCTATCTCTCTTCTTATCCATTCAGCCTCTTCTTCTGTCAACTCTCTCTCAATATCCTTTTGAACTTCTTCCTCAATTTTTGTTTCACTTCCTTCTTTTTTCAAATGATTTTTAATTTTTTCTGCGATTTCCTGCATTTCTTCCTTTTTTAATTCTTTTACTTTTTCAAAACTTGGTAGTTCAGCATGACCATCATTTTCAAATCTTGGAATCACATGAATATGGGCATGAAGCACGCCTAAACCAGCAGTAATGAAATGTACCATTTTTGAATTAAGGGATTTCATGATAGCTAAAGCAACTTTTCTTGCAACTTCAAAATATTCACCAAAATTTGGAACTTCCCATGTCCATTGAAAATGTTTTTTAGGAATTATTAATGTATGCCCTGGATTCATTGGTCTGATATCAAGAAAGGCCATAAAATTATCATCTTCATAAACAATGTAAG
>JAWADS010000004.1:0-41085 GCA_038998625.1 Candidatus Aenigmatarchaeota archaeon
AAAGAGCTAAGAGCTTTACTTCAAAGATATGGTTTTAGAAACGACGGAAGGGAAGTTATGTATGATGGTAGAACTGGTAAGAGGTTTGAAGCGCAAATCTTTATAGGTAGTTGCTTTTACCAAAAGTTAGATCATTTAGTTTCAAACAAATTACATGCTAGGTCCAGAGGACCAGTAACCTTGTTAACAAAGCAACCAACAGAAGGAAGAAGTAAAGAAGGCGGATTAAGATTAGGTGAAATGGAAAAGGATTGTCTAATAGCCCATGGCGCGGCCTTGCTTTTAAAGGAAAGATTCGATTCTGATAAAACTATCGTGCCTATTTGCACAGAATGTGGAATGGTGGCCATTTATGACCACATAAAGAAAAGAAAAATTTGTCCAATAGATGGAGAATCAAAAATTGTTGATGTGGAAATGAGTTATGCCTTTAAACTTATGTTAGACGAGCTTAAGAACATGCTCATATATCCAAAGATTGTAGTGAAGGAGAGTTGATATGTTAGTGGAAAGAATCGAATTTGGAGTGTTAAGCCCTGAATTAATTAAGAAAATGGCTGTAGCTAAAATTACAAAAACTGAATTGTATGATCAAGAAGGTTATCCCATAGAAGGTGGGCTCATGGACCCAAGACTTGGAGTAGTGGACCCAGGAGTGAGATGCAGAACATGTGGAGGCTCTGTTGGCGAGTGTTTAGGACATTTCGGATATCTAGAATTAACGAGACCTGTTATTCATGTTCATTATGCTAAAATCATATTCGCCCTTCTTAAGATCTTTTGTAGAAAATGTAGCAGAATTTTGATTGAAGAAAAGAATTTAAAAGATATAAGAGGGAAAAAGGCGAGCTTTAAAGAAATTGTAAAATATGTAAAGAAAAAATGTCCTCATTGTAAAACAGAGCAAAAGAAACTAAAATTCATCAAGCCTTATACAATTGTAGAAGATGGTGATGTTTTAAACCCAGTAAAAATTAGAGAGAGATTAGAAAAAATCACAAATGATGATTTGGATTTAATTGGTTTGAGTGTTAGGCCGGAATGGTTCGTATTAACTTTATTACCTATTCCTCCTGTAAGTGTTAGACCTTCCATAACTTTAGAAACAGGTGAGAGGTCTGAAGATGATTTAACGCATAAACTAGTTGATATAGTTAGAATTAATGATAGGTTGCGGGAAAACATCGAATTGGGGGCTCCTGATTTTATAATCGAAGATTTATGGGAACTTTTACAATATCATGTATCAACATATTTCGATAACGAAATTTCTGGAGTCCCTCCAGCAAGGCATAGATCAGGAAGGATATTAAAAACTTTATCTCAAAGGCTTAAAACAAAGGAAGGAAGATTTAGAGGAAATTTAGCTGGTAAGAGGGTTAACTTCTCTGCTAGAACGGTCATAAGCCCTGATCCGATGATAGATATAGACGAAGTAGGAGTTCCGGAAATAGTAGCAAAGGAATTAACAATACCAGTAAGGGTTAATGAAGAGAATAGGGAAGAAATAATCAAATATGTTTTAAATGGTCCGAACAATTGGCCCGGAGCTAACTATGTAATCAGACCTGATGGTAGAAGAAAGAAAATTACTGATGAAAATAAAGAGGAAATAGCAAAAGAAATTGCACCAGGCTACATTGTAGAAAGGCATATTAAAGATGGCGACATTGCCATTTTTAATAGACAACCAAGCTTACATAGAATGAGTATAATGGCACATCGAGTGAGAGTAATGCCTTTCAAAACCTTTAGACTCAATCTCGCTACTACCACACCATATAATGCTGATTTCGATGGAGATGAAATGAATTTGCATATACCACAAAACGAAGAAGCGCAAGTAGAAGCTGAGACGCTTTTAATGGTTCCTAAACATATGAGAAGCCCTAGGTTTTCGGGCTTAATTATCGGAGCAGTGAAAGATCATATAACTGGCTTATATCTTTTAACAAAATATGAGAGAAAATTTAGAAGGGAAGAAGTAGTTCAGCTAGTAAAATCGGTTGACCCTGAAATAGAAATTCCTGATAAAGAATATATGACAGGAAAGGAAATCTTCAGTCTATTTTTGCCAAAAGATATATCAATAGAATTTAAATCAAAGTCCGGAGAAAAAGTTGTAATTGAAAAAGGAAAGTTGTTAGAAGGTGTTGTAGATAAAGCAGCTGTAGGGGCTGAAGCTGGAAAACTCCTAGACAAAATAGAAAAAGAGCATGGTAGTGAATTAGCAAAGAAATTCCTTTATAACATAACAAGACTCGCAATTAATTATTTGATGTATAATGGATTTTCCGTAAGCATATCCGACCAAGATCTTTCAAAAGAAGCAAGAGAAGAAATAAAAAATGTTATAGAAAAAGTTAGAAGAGAAGTGAATAAGCTAATAGAACAATACGAAAGAGGGGAAATAAAGATTTTGGTGGGTAGAACTAAGAAAGAGAGCCTAGAACACGCAATAAAAATTGTTGTCAGAAATGCTTTAAATGAAGCGGGAAAAATTATTGAAAAATATATGAAAGAAAATCCGACCTTATTCATGGCTAAAAGCGGTGCGAGGGGTGATTTGGTTAATTTAGTCCAAACGGCTGCTATGGTAGGGCAAGAGATGATAATGGGAGAAAGAATGGAAAGAGGATATTATGGAAGAGTTTTTACTCACTTTAAGAAGGGAGATATGAGCTTAGAGGCAAAGGGTTTTGTGAGTAGAGGATTTAAAGACGGTTTAACTCCTTTTGAATTTTTCTTTGACGCCATCAATAGTAGGGAATCCCTTATGGACAAATCATTAAAAACAAGGCATTCTGGTTATATGGAAAGAAGATTGGTTGGTGCGCTACAAGATTTGAAATTAGAATATGATGGAACTGTTAGAGATAGTGCTAAAAGAATTATACAATTCTTGCCCGGAGAGGATGGTTTAGATCCATCGAAAATAGAAAGGGTGGGTATAGATGTCAGAAGTATTGCAGAAAAATTATTCGGTTGAGCTACCAAAATCTATACAAAAAGAAATAGAAAATGTGGCAAAAGAGATGAAGTTAAGAAAAGATCAGATCAAAATCTTAGAAGATGAAGTAAAGAAAAGGTATTTATCCTATAAGGCCGAACCTGGAGAAGCAATCGGCATTGTCGCGGCTCAAAGCATTTCAGAACCAGCTACTCAAATGACAATGCGTACTTATCATTTTGCTGGTGCTGCAGGTATAAAAGTTACATATGGCTTGCCAAGATTAATTGAACTTTTTGATGCTAAACGTGTCCCTGAGACGCCTATGATGACTATTTTCCTTAAAAAAGAATTTAATAATGAAAATGACGCGAAAAAAATTGCTGAAGAGATAGTAGAAAAAAGAATTGTTGATGTAATGAAAAGGATTTCGATAAACTTAAGTGAAAATTCCATTGAATTGGAATTGGCAGATAAGAAAAGAATGGGAACCGTTATAAGAGTTATAAAAGAAAAGTATAAAAATATAAAAGTTAGAGAAAAAGGAGATTTAATTATTTTTAGTTTTTCTGAAGAAGTAGATATTAAAGAATTGAAAAAGATGAAGGAGAAAATTGTTCAAACCATAATTGGTGGAATTGAAGGCATTTCTAACGCTGTTGTAAGGAAAGAAGGTGAAAATTGGATTATAAATTCTATAGGAACAAATTTAAGCAAAATTCTATTAATGAAAGAAGTAGATTCAAAGAAAACTTATACCAACGATATTCATGAAATTGCTAGAACTTTAGGAATTGAAGCAGCGAGAAATGCAATAATCAATGAAGCATTAAAAACTATGCAAGAGCAAGGTTTAGATGTAGATATAAGGCATGTAATGCTGGTAGCGGATATGATGACCTTTACTGGAGAAGTTAGCCCTATAGGTAGATATGGTGTGGCCGGAGCTAAAACATCTATATTTGCAAGGGCTGCCTTTGAAGAAACCATTAAGCATTTAGTAAGGGCATCTATCAAAAAGGAATCAGATAATTTCCAGGGTATATTTGAAAATGTTATGATAGGACAAGTTATTCCAAGCGGTACAGGAATGTTTGAACTAGTAGCAAAACTAGAAGAGGAATGAAATGCTCGAAGAATTAATAAAAGATTCTATAAAAAGTAAAAAAGTAATTTTCGGTTATAGAAATTCTTTAAAATTTGTAAAAATGAATGCGCCGAAGTTAATAGTGATTGCTAAGAATATTCCAGACGGAATTAAAAAAAGCATAGAACAACATGCAAAAATTCATAAGACTAAAATTGAAGTATTTAATGGAAATAGCAAAGAGCTGGGAGCTTTGTGTGGAAAGCCATTTTCAATTTCAATAATTGTTATTAAAGAGTAAGGGGACATAATGGAAATAAGTTTTAATACGGAAACCATAAGAATGATTAATTTTTTTGAAAATATAACAGGGGTGAAAATAAAAGATTGTATTATCGAGAATGAAACTAATACTGTTTATTTTGTCGTAGAGGAAGGAAAAATCAGATTAGTCATTGGAAAAAATGGTAGAATAATAAAGAATTTAGAGGAGAAAATAAAAAAGAAAATAAAAGTTTTTGAATTCTCTAAAGATCTGCCGACATTTATTAAGAAACTAATACCACAAGCAAAAGAAGTAAGAATTAAGAATGAAAACAACAATATTGTTGTAGAAATAGAAGTTAACAAAAAAGATAGGGCAATAGTTATTGGTAGAGATAAAAGAAATTTAAAGATTTACAAAACATTTTTAAACAGATTCTATAACGTTACTGATTTAATAGTTAAGTGAAAGGTAGATAAGAATGGGAGAATTTGGTGCAAGAAAATTAAAACAAAAAAGGAAAAAGCTTAGATGGAAGAAGGTTCAATTTAAAAGAAGGGTGCTCAAACTTTGGAAAAAGGATCCGCTAGAAGGCGCACCAATGGCTCGGGGAATAGTTATAGATAAAAGAGTTGTCGAACAAAGAAAGCCCGCATCAGGATTATTAAAATGCGTAAGAGTTCAATTGTTAAAGAACAATATACAAGTAACAGCTCATGTACCAGGAGAAGGAGCAATAGATCATATCAATGAGCATGATGAAGTAATTGTAGAACCTGTAGGGGGAGCCCAAGGTGGACCAAAGGGAAGCATGGTTGGTGTAAAATATAAAGTTATTGCTGTGAATGGCGTGGCTTTAAAAGAAATTTTATTAGGTAAAAAACAAAAGCCAGCAAGATGAGCATGACAGAAATAAAAATTTTTGGAAAATGGCCAACAAATGGTATTGAAGTTTCTGACATAGGATTGAAGAAATACATAAATCTAGAACCAAGGATTTTACCAAAAAGTGGAGGTAAATTTTCAAAACAACAATTCTACAAGTCGAAAATGAATATTGTTGAAAGATTAATCACAAAACTCATGGTACCTGGTCATAGGGGAGATAAGCATGTAATCTCTTCTGGAAAAATTACGGGAAAGCATACCACAAATTATAAAGTTGTGAAAAAAGCCTTTGAAAAAATTGAAGAAATAACCAAAAAAAATCCAATCGAAGTTTTAGTAAAGGCCATAGAAAATGCTGCATTAAGGGAGGAAATTGCATCCTATCAAGTTGGGGGGATTATCGTAAGGCGTGCGGTAGTGACTTCCCCTCAAAGAAGAGTTGACTTGGCATTAAGAAATATTGTACAAGCTGCTTATAGAAAGGCCTTTGGCAAAAAAACAACTATTGTAGATGCTTTAGTCGAGGAAATTATCGGAGCCTTCGAGAATAACCAAAGTAAGAGCGAAGCATTAAGAGAAAAATTCAGGATAGAGAAAGAAGCTGAAGGTGCAAGATAAATTTTTATATTAAAAATTTTAAAAACAAATCCTTATAGCATAAAATAAAAGGTGAAAATTTTGGTAAAGAAAGAAATGTTTGAAAGAATTAAAGAGGTAATGAAAGATCCGAGTAGAATTAGAAATATTGCGACTAGCAGCCATGTTCATCATGGAAAAACAACCCTTACAGATAATTTAGCGGCATTGGCAGGAATGATTTCAGAGAAAGTTGCTGGTGATGTAGAGTCTGGAATGCTTACTTGGTTTGATGAGCAAGAGAGAAAAAGACAACTAACCATTTATGGAGCAAATGTAAGCATGGTTCATGAATATGAAGGTAAAGATTATTTGATAAATTTAGTGGATACTCCTGGTCATGTAGATTTTGGGGGCGACGTAACAAGAGCTATGAGGGCTGTAGATGGTACTATTGTTTTGATTGATGCAGTAGAGGGGATAATGCCACAAACTGAAACTGTTTTTCGTCAGGCTTTAAGGGAATATGTCAAGCCTGTATTATTCATTAATAAGACTGATAGATTAATAAGAGAATTAAAGTTAACCCCACAACAAATGCAAGAAAGATTTGAGACCTTAATTAAAGAGGTAAATGAATTAATTCAAAAGTATGCGCCGCCTGAATTTAAAAATAAGTGGTTGGTTAGCGTAATGGATGGGACAGTTGCCTTTGGTTCTGCATTTCGTAAATGGGCTATATCCATTCCTTTTATGCAAAAAACTGGAATAACTTTCAAGGATATAATAAATTTAACTCTAGAAGGAAGGGAAGAGGAGTTGGCTAAAAAAGCTCCACTCCATCAAGTGGTTTTGGATATGATTATAAAACATTTGCCCAGCCCTATGGAAGCGCAAAAGTATAGATTGCCAAAAATTTGGAAAGGTGATTTAAATTCTGAAATTGGAAGACAAATGTTAGCCGTAGACCCCAACGGTCATTTAGCGGCAATTGTAACAAAAATGGTTCCTGATCCGCATATCGGATTTGCTGCTACTGCCAGAATATTTTCCGGAAAGATTTATAAAGGTAAGGAAGTTTATTTGGTGGGACAAAGAAAGAAAGAAAAGATTCAAGTGGTTGCTATATACAAAGGTATAGAAAGGATACCTGTAGAAGAAGTGACTGCAGGTAATATAGCAGCTATTGTTGGAATACCTGATGCCTTTACTGGTGAAACTGTTTGCGATGCTGATTATATTATCGACCCTTTTGAGGAGATCAAGCATCTTTATGAGCCAGTTGTCACTAAATCTATAGAACCAAAAAATCCTATGGAATTGCCTAAGTTAGTAGATATGCTTAAAAAAATTGCTAGGGAAGATGTAACCCTTGTTGTGAAAATAAATCAAGAAACTGGAGAATATCTGGTATCTGGTTTAGGAGAACTACATTTAGAAGCAAAAGTTGAAAATAAATTAAAAGAACTAGGAATAGAAGTGGAAATGTCTAAACCAATAGTTGTTTATCGTGAATACATATCGCAACCAGGGCCTGTTGTAGAAGGCAAGTCTCCAAATAAGCACAACAAGCTTTACATATCTGTGGAGCCATTGGAGGATGGGGTTTATAAAGCTATGTTGGAAGGAGAGATTCCTAGTGAAATTGAGCCGAAAACAAAGCACTTAGAATTATTTAAAAAGTTAAGCCAGTATGGTATGAATTACGACGAGGCCAAAAATACCATCCTAATCCATAATAAAAATATACTTTTAGATCTAACAAAAGGTGTGCAATTTATGAATGAAATTATAGAAATGGTTAAGGATGCATTTGTTGAAATGATGGATGAAGGACCTTTGGCAAAGGAGCCTTGCACCAAATTAAAAGTTAAAATAATTGATGCGGATTTGCATGAAGATCCAGTGCATCGTGGCCCTGGACAAATAATGCCTGCTGTGAGATGGTGTATAAGAGAAAGTATGTTAAGATCTGGAATTGTTCTTTTAGAACCAAAACAAATTATAAGGATTGATGTGCCAAGCGAATTAATAGGAGAAGTTATAAGAGAGGTGGAAAATAGAAGAGGCCAAATTTTGGATATAAGAGAAGAGAGGGGCGCCACAGTTATCACTGCTAAGATGCCTGTAAGTGATATGTTTGGTTTTGATGCTGCCTTAAAATCAGCTACCAGTGGGAGAGGTTTCTATAGTTTGATAGAAGTTAGTTTTGAAAAATTGCCTACAGAGCTATTTGAAAAAACTGTTAAAGAAATAAGGAAAAGAAAAGGTCTTCCTGAGCAGATACCGAAACCTGAAGGATGATAATAATATTGAATAGAACCACCTATAGTGGTTAATAAACTAAATAAAGCCCTAAATTTAATTTAAAAATATGAAAGATAGTGAAATAATTGAATTTCTTCGTTCTTTGGGTCTAAGTGATTATGAGTCGCGGGTGTATTATGCTTTAATTTCTTCGGGTCCTTCTAAAGCCCTGAATCTTAGCGCTAGCACTGGCGTTCCTCAGTCGAAAATTTATGCAACTTTAGAGTCATTAATAGAAAAAAATTTAGTCGAAGTTTCTACCGGAAGACCAAAAAAGTATAAGGCCATTACACCCTCAATTGGATTCAAAAATTTATTAAAGTTTAAGGAAGAAGAAATGGAAAGAATTAAAACCAAATTAAATGAGATTGAAAAGATTCTGCTAGAATTGCCTAAAAAATCTTCGGATATTATTAGTGGTATATGGAGTATGAAAACCAATAAATGGATGGAATTTTTTGATAGAGTTGCTGAAATGCTAAATAGAAGCAAAAATTATGTTTATGCTATTACGCGAGATTATTCACAAACATCAAGTCTTATGAAAGCTGCGCGCGTAGCAGTAAAGAGAGGAGTAAAAATTAGAGTAATTGGGATGGAACCACCAAAGGAAGATAACTTAATTAAAATTAAAATATACCATAAAAATGGTGTCGAACTAAAATATTTAACAAACCCCGTGTTGTATCATCCAAGAATTGTAGTTGTAGATGGAAAGGAAGCAATAATTAGATTGGACAACGACTTTTCAAAAAAAGAAGGTTTTGCATTTAATGCAATTTGGACACAAGATCCAGCCATGGTATTGGTTCTTGATAATTATCTAAAATCTTTATGGGAGAAATCCGAAGCCATAAAACTGAATTAAGCTTTAGTGATTTCTTCTAACTTTTTCTTTTTGGCAAAGTATTTAACCAAACCTTCAAAAGTTACGCCTTCTTTTAACCTTATTAAAACTGGCAAATTGGGCAGATTCATCCCGAGCTCCTGACTAATGGAACGTGTTATTATAAATTCTTGTAGCTCTTTTAGTGCCCTATGAACGGCCCCTGTGCTTAAATTTAAATTTCTTGCAATGTCGCTTAGATAAGAATTAGGATTTTCTTCTAGGTACTTGGCCACCTTTAAAATCTTGATCAATTTGTCTTTTCTCATAAAAATGAAAAGCGTTTTCGCTTATTTAAACCTTTGCATAAAATAACAACAAAAAAACAAAAAGTAACTTTTTTAAAGAAAATTGTCCTATTTTTTTACTTTTTTAATAAAAATAAACACAATTTTTATTTTACTCCCAAATTAAAAGCGCATTTTGGCTATTTGTAATCATTTTCTGAATGAGTATCAACAATATTTTTAATCAACTTTATATTTTTCTAAAACAAAATATATTTTACCGGTGATGAATTGGGTAACATAACACTGTACATGAACAAGGTTAATGTCCCATGCAAAAAATGCAATAATCTTGTGAAGGTAGGAATCAACGAGAAACTAACTATTTGCCCTATTTGCAATGCAGAATGGAAATAAAAGCTCTCTTTTCCTTCTTTTTCTTCTTTAAAGCTTTATTTAGACTTCTTTTTCCAAAATTCCCCTTAAATTACTCAATCAATCATTAATCAATCATCAACCGGAAGAAACATATCTGACCCAGCCTCTACCATCCCTTTCAAATCTTTGTACCTGAGTTGTAAGTTTGCATACAGAAGATAATAACCCTCTTAGTCCATTTTCTGTTATTCTTAAAGCGATAGCAAGATCTTTATAGCTAATTTCTTTATGTTGCTTTACAATTTCTAAGAGTTCTTTCATCCTTGGTGTAAGTTCTTTTATTTCTATAGGCAAACTAGGAATTATTGTTGTACTATGCTTAGATTCTGGCAACACTTCAAACAACCGGCCAGATAAAATAATATTTTTTAATGCCTCAAATCTTTGCTGCTCATTTTCCTCATGTTTTCTTAAAATTTCAATGATTTCTTGCAGTTTTTCTGTAAATTGAACGTTAACCCAGTCTTTTGTTGCCATCTGGGCTTCAATCCTAGAAAGACTAACCTCTATTTCTTTTAAAGACCTACCAGTATAGCCAGCAGCAAGCCCTAATTGAAAATAATCTTTTACTAACTCGGAAGTAGTAGTAGATTCAGTAGGAATAGGCGGAGGTCCTTGAGCGATTTCCGAAGAAATTTCCTCAGGGTCAACGATTGATTGATTGATTGGTGATTGATTGATTGATTGATCACTCACTTTTTTTCTAAATAATTTTTTAAATAAACCCAATAACCACATATTGACCTATTAACTTATTGAAAAAATACACTTATAATCTTTTGCTATTTTGATATCAAACTCTCACTCTAAGAAAAAATGTTATTTTACCTAAAAAAAGAAGAGCGAATTTTTTAAAATTTTAAAAAAATGTTATATATATAACAAAATTTATTTTAAATCTGCATAAACTATAGTATACACACAAAAATATATTTCAAAAAATATAAGTTAATCTTTTTAATTTCATAAAAAAGCTTGTATATCTTTGCTGTAAGGCTCAAAACCTAATTTTTTTAAAAAAGAGTCTATTTTTTCTCTCTCTTCCCTTACAATTTTTTCACTTTTTCTTAAAACTGAATGTTTAAAGTAATAACAAGCCCTTTTTCTTTCTTCGTAAATCGCAAAATGGTCTACTGGATATTCATCATCATTTATAATTATTATGAATGGTTCAGTAGTTATGAGTTCATAATTTTTAACATGTTTCTTTAATTCAGCAAGTAATCTTTCCACACTCATAAACTAAAAATAGACTTAAAGCTTAAATAAGTAAAATTATACTCACAAAAATATATTTTGGAGAATATAAATATCTTTAAAAGAATATACGCTGGCTTAGTAGGCCAGTGTATATTTTTTACTAAAATCAAATATTTATTATGCAAAAAAGCTTAGAAATCGAGTGGAAAGAATTTGCTGAATTCTGCTCACTTAAATCAAAAAATAGAGCTCATATAAATAATTTAGTAAATTATGCGAAAAAATATCATGAATTAATTTTCTTAAATCCTTTAAAGTTTGCATTAAAGTTTAAAGAAATTTCTCAACAGAAAAAATCTTTAAAAAGACACATACTGCAAGCTCTAGCAGCTTTTGCAAAATATCTGGACTTAAAATATAACACCAACGAATATTATGAAAAATTTAAAGAATTAAGATCTAAAGCTGGAATTAGCTGGGCTGAAGAGAAAGTCCCACAATTTTTAGTAAACGAGATTTCCAAAGAAAAAATTTTAGAAATAATAAAATCTATAGAAGAAGAAAGATTGAAAGCAACCTCACTTTTACATCTGCTAACTGGTTTAAGAACATCAGAAGTTTTTTATCTTGTCAAAAATTTTGATAGGTTGAAAAAATCAGAGAATGAAAAGGGTTTTATAGTTGAGTTAGCTTATTTGAGGAAAACAAAAAAAGTTTTTGTAACATTTTTACATAGGGATGCAACAAATCTAATAAAAAAAGCTTTTAGAAGTAAGAGAAGTTATTGGAAAAATTTAAAAAAGTATGGATTAAAACCTTATGATTTTAGAAGAATTTTTGAATCTGTTTACAGTAATTTGAGAAGTCATGAGGTAGATTTGCTTCAAGGTAGACTTAGTACAGAATTAACAATTCACTACACAAGGGATATTTCTTCTATAGCTGAAAGAATTTTTAGTACACAGGAAAAAATTTTAAAAAGTATAATATAAAACAAAATAGAGTTAAGATTAAAAAAATAAAATGCTGCTGCTCTAAAAACAATTCGTGAACTTTTGTTAATATGCAGAATTAATTCACAAAATTTCTACATCTTCACTTCCACATTTTGGGCAAGAAGAATGTTCATCACTACTGTAATAAATACCACAATTCAAACAGTGGAAATCCTTTACATCTAGCGCTTTCAAAAATTCATCTCCTAAATCTTCCAAATCCATTTTTTACCAACAATAAAAAGAATAATAGCTAACTATTTAAATTTTATCCAAAATTTTTAAAGTTCAAATCAAGAAAAACTAATTTTTTTAATTATTCTTAAGCTGTTGATAAGTCTTCTTATTTACTTCTTCAATAATAAAAAAATTTATAATTAAATTTTGTCTTAGCTTCCTCTTTCTTTCAGCTTAGAAAGTTTACTTAAAATGTTTTCTAATGCATGGGAAATATCTTCTCCCAAGCTTGTTAACCTTACAATTTTTATTCTACCTTTTTTTTCAAAATCTACTAAGCCCATATCATTGAATAAGTCTAACAGTTTTACAGTATGAGAATAAGTTATGTTGGATTCTCTCGCTAATAAGGTTGTATATTTTGGTCCGCCACGTAGGCTAACGAGAATTTTCACTGGTTTTGTTCTCAAAAAAAGTTTAGGACCAAATTTTTCTTTCAGTGCCAATTATTTGCACCTTATTATATTTTTTACTAGCACATATTTATATATTTTAAAATATAAATTGAGGAAAAAATTTTACAACAAAATTTTATTTTTTATTAACTTCAACAAGAATTTATTCAGTATGAAAGATCTATTTTTGAAATATGCCTTATTGAATGCTGTAGAACATGGAGGAAAAGCCAATTTACAAGCAGTTATAGGCAAAGTTATAGCAGAAAATCCCAATCTAAAAGAAAGAGTAAAAGAAGTTATTCCTGAAATAAAAAAAATTATAGAAGAAGTTAATGCTTTGAGTTTAGAAGAGCAAAAAAATAGATTAAAAGAATTGAAAATTGAAATAAAAAAAGAAAAAATTGAAGAAAAATTGGAACTTCCTGAATTAATTAATGCTAAAGAAGGTAAAGTTGTTTTAAGACTTGCACCGTTTCCAGATGCTCCACTTCATATAGGGCAAGCAAGGATGGTTATTCTAAATGATTATTATGCAAAAAAATATAAAGGCAAGCTGTATCTCGTAATGGATGATACTATAGGTAGTGAAGAAAAAAGTGTTGATCCTAAAGCTTACAAATGGATTTTAGAAGATTTAAAATGGTTGGGCATAAAACCTGATAAAATTTTTTACAAATCTGATAGGCTGAAAAAATATTATGAAGTAAGTGAGCTTCTAATAAAAAAAGGTTATGCTTATGTTTGTTTTTGTGATACCGAAACTTTGAGAAAAAACAGGAGAGAGGGGATTGCTTGCGAACACAGGAATCATAGTATAGAAGAAAATCTAAGATTTTGGAAAGAAATGTTAAAAGGGAAGTATAAAGAAGGAGAGGCAGTTTTAAGATTGAAGACAGATATGAGACATCCCAATCCGGCTTTCAGGGATAGGGTTTTATTTAGAATAGTTGAAAGGAAACATCCAAGAGTTGGATTAAAATATAAAGTGTGGCCCCTCTTAGAATTCTCATGGGCTGTTGATGACTATTATCTTGGCATAACTCACATCATCAGAGGGAAAGATTTGATTATGGAAGATTTAATGGAAGACTTTATATGGCAAGCTTTGGGTTGGAAAAAATCATATTTTATTCATTATGGCCTTTTTACCATAAAAGAAGTTGGAAAAATTAGTAAAACAAAAATTAGAAAGGCAATAGAAAGGAAAGAATATTCTGGTTGGGACGATCCTAGAACTTGGACCTTGCTATCACTTAAAAAAAGAGGAATTCAACCCGAAGCCATAAGAAACTTTATTTTGAGAATGGGTTTGAGTGAAGCAGATATAACAATACCTGTAGAGATTCTTTATTCAGAAAATAGAAAAATTATCGACTCTAAAGCGAATAGATATTTCGCAGTATTAAATCCAATAAAAATAAAGATAAAAGATTTGGTAATTGATGAAATAAAAATTTCTCTCCATCCAGATTTTCCTAATAGAGGATATAGAAAGATTCCAATAGATAAAAATAAAATCTATATTGAAAGCGAAGATTTTGAAAAATTTGAAGATAAAAATATTGGATTAGCTTATTTAGCTACAATAAACCTTTCAAAAACTCCAAAATTTATATCAAAAAACATTCCTTTAGAATTGCAAAAAATACATTGGGTATCCGAACCCCATGAAAAAATAAAAATTTTAATGCCAAATGGTGAAATAAAAACAGCAATTGCAGAGCCTGATATTAAAAAGGTTAAAGTTAACCAATTAATTCAATTGTTTAGAATAGGTTTTTGTAGGGTAGATAAAGTTGGAAGGGAAATCATTTTATACTATGCGCATAAATAAAAAATAAAAGGATGTGGTAGAAATGCCGAAAAGTTATGTAAAATTTGAAGTGCCAAATGAATTAAATGATAAAGTATTACAGCTTGTGGAAACTGCTAGAAATACAGGTAAAATTAGAAAGGGGGTTAATGAAACAACAAAGGCAGTAGAAAAAGGATTAGCTAAATTGGTTATAATAGCAGAAGATGTTGACCCCGAAGAGATTGTTATGCATTTGCCTAGCCTATGTGAAGAGAAAAAAGTTCCTTATGTTTATGTAAAAAATAAACAAGATTTGGGCAGAGCTAGTGGGATAGATGTCGCGGCTTCAGCTGCTGCCATATTAGATCCTGGGGAGGGAAAGAACCTTTTAAAGGAAATTGAGAAAAGTATTGAAATGCTTTTACAAAAATAATTTTTATAAATTAAAGGGAAGATAAAAATGGCGCAAGATGCTTATCCAGCAGAAGTATTACAAATATTAGGTAGAACTGGAGTTAGGGGAATTGCCCAAGTTCGTTGTAAAGTTTTGGAAGGCCCAGATAAAGGAAAAATTTTAATAAGGAACGTTATAGGGCCTGTTAGGGTAAAAGATATTCTTATGTTAAGAGAAACTGAAATGGAAACTGCAATGAAACTTGAAGAAAGGTAATTGTAAATGAAATGCTCTTTTTGTGGTAAAACTATACCCAAAGGAAGCGGAAAAATGTTTGTAAAAAATGATGGAAGCATTCTTTATTTTGACAAAAGTAAATGTGAAAAATATTACTTTATGGGCAAAAATCCAAGAAAATTAAAATGGGTAAAAAAATAAATTTAGTTTAAGTTATTTTTAGATGGGCCGGTAGATCAATGGTAGATCGCCGCTTCGGCAATTATACTGGGTAGGCGGAGGCTCCGGGTTCGAATCCCGGCCGGTCCATTAAGCTTTAAGTAATAGTATTAAAAAAACATGATGATATAATGCTAAGGTTAGATCCAAAAACTTTAGGATTTCTTGTTAAAAGATTAATGCAACTGAAATTGGGGAAAAGAAGTTAGAAAAATTAGTTAAAAAAAGTTTATTGATACCTAAAATATACTTATGAGAATTACTAAGTTCATGAAAGCAGTTTTTTATTCTAATCTGAAAATATTAGAACGCAATAAAGACTTTCTTATTAGGGGCTTAATTATTATTCTTACTATTCTTTCAATTCTCATAGTAATTTTCTTTTTACCTATAACTTTTCGAGAAAAATTGGTATTAAATAAATTTAACCCGACTATATGGACTCTCTACACGACAAACTTTGTACATGAAGATTTAGAACATCTTAAATGGAATTTAGTGGGTTTTGCTACTTTTTCTACTTTGATTCTAATAATTCTTTCGTTATTCAATAGTCCCAAATTTTTCTATAAGATATTACTAATAAATTTGACGGTAGTACCAATCTTACTTTCAATTTATTGGATTTTTGTAGAAACTCAAAACCAATACAGTTTAGGTTTTTCTGGAATAGTAGCAAGTATCTTTGGTTCTTTTGTTTTCTTATATGTAGATTTATTTAGAACAATTAAAGTAAATATAAATTCTCGCTATGCTTTTGTTTGGTTGATTACTTTCGTGGCTTTCGTATTTGCTTTGACATATTTTCCTTTTCATAATATCTCGGTCATAATGACTTTAATTATATCTATTTTTTTCTACGCTATCACTATTAAAAATATTCAAATCTTGAATGAAAGATTAAACAAAACTTTAGTTGTAATTTCCCTTACTTTGATTATGCCTATTATTTTAGTTTTTTCAAGCCCATTTTTTCCTATAGATATGGCCTCAATAAATAGAACAAACCTCTATACTCATTTTGGAGGCATTGTTTTTGGAATATTAACTACATTTTTTTTAAAACTTAATTATAATTCTTGAGTTGTATTTTAGTTCTAAATTTTGTGATAATTTAATCTAATAATAAATAAGTAAGGAAACTTACTATAGTCGGTCTATTTTAAGGGCCATATTATGAACTTTAAGAATTTGTAGAAAGAAAGGATTTTTCAAACAAAAAACTTTAAAGCTATTTTCTTCAATATCTATACTTATCTTAAGGGGATTAAATGGGAACTACAAGACCTAAAGACGAATATAAAGAGAAATTAAAAGAAGAAGAGAAGAAGAAAATAACAGAAAAACAAATAAAGGTTGAGAAAGCAAAAGTTGAACCTAAAACAATAGTTAGGATAGTTAATACAGATTTAGAGGGAGAAAAACCAACAGTTCATGCGATAACAAAGATAAAAGGTGTTGGATATACCTTTGCAAGGGCTGTAGTAAAAGCTGCAGGATTAGAACCTAAAAGGAAACTTAGTTTGTTGAAAGAAGAAGAAATCAAAAAATTAGAAGACGTTATAAAAAATCCGCAAAAATATGGAATACCATCTTATTTATTCAACCGACAAAAAGATAGAGAGAGTGGTAAGGATATTCATTTAACTTCTTCAGATTTAGATATTGCAAGAAAATTCGATATACAAAGATACATTGACATAAAAACTTATAGAGGTTGGAGACATATGTTAGGTCAGCCCGTTAGAGGACAAAGAACTAGAAGTCAATTTAGAGAAAGAGGTAGAGTTGTTGGTGTTATGAGAAAGGCTGTAAGGATTCAGGCCCAGAAGACTTCGGCTGGAGAGAAGCAAAAAGGTGGTTAATTGAAAAGACAGAGAAGAAAATATGAAAAACCAAAGCGCCCTTTTGATAAAGATAGATTAGAAAAGGAAAAAGAATTAATGAATAAATATGGCTTAAAGAAAAAACAAGAACTTTGGAGGGCTGAAGCTTTACTAAGAAAATTTAGAAGATTAGCACGACAGCTTGCCTCTAAGAGGAATAAAGAATTAGAAAAGGTTTTGCTTGAAAAATTAGATAGATTGGGAATTTTAATCAACGGCAAAAGTTTAGATGATGTATTAAGTTTAACTGTTGAAAATATCTTGGATAGGAGATTACAAACCATTGTTTTCAAAAAAGGTTTTGCAAATACTATAAAACAAGCTAGGCAACTCATTGCCCATGGTCATGTATTAATTGAAAATAGAAAAGTTAATTTTCCTAGTTATTTAGTGAAAAAGGATGAAGAAGATAAAATACAAATTAATATACCAATTCAACTAAAGGCGAAGTAAAATGGAAGGTCAAAAAACTGAAACAAAAAAAGAAGAAAGATGGGGAATAGCCCATATTTTTAGTACTGCTAATAATACTATTGTCCATATAACTGACATCACTGGGGGCGAAACCATCGCAAGGGCTTCTGGTGGAATGATGACTGATAAAGATAGAGAAGAAGGAATGCCCTTTCCAGCAATGCTAGCTGCAAAAAAAGCTGCAGAAGAAGCCATAGCAAGAGGTATTACTGGTGTGCATATTAGAGTTAGAGCCGCTGGTGGAACAAAATCTAAATCCCCAGGGCCAGGGGCACAACCTGCAATAAGAGCTTTGGCAAGGGCGGGCTTAAAAATTGGAATTATTGAAGATGTGACGCCAATTGGACATGGGAAAATGAAAAGCAAAGGTGGAAGAAGAGGAAGACGTGTCTAAGGATAAACTTAAATTATTTGAAAAAATATAAGTATAGCTATCTGGAGATAAGATGAAAATAAAAATTTTACAAAAAAATGATTCTGAAATCAAGTTTTTAGTGGAAGGAATTAAACCTGGGTTCGCCTCTGCGTTGAGAAGAATAATTATTAGCGAAATGCCAACTATGGCTATCGAGTGGGTTGATTTTAAAAAAAATGATTCTATTGTAAATGATGAAATTATTGCCCATAGGTTGGGGTTGATACCATTAACTTTTGATCCAGACGCTTACAATTTAATAAAGGAATGCACATGCAAGGGAAAAGGTTGTAGCAAGTGCCAAGTTAAATTAACTTTAAAGAAAAAAGGACCTGGAATGGTTTATTCTGGAGATTTGAAATCAACAGCAAAAGATGTTAGACCTATTTATGATAAAATTCCAATTATTGAACTTTTCGAAGGAGAGGAGCTCCAACTAGAAGCTATAGCACAATTGGGAATTGGTAGGGAGCATGTTAAATGGCAAGGGGGAATTGTTGGATATAAAAATAAAGCCAATATAATTGTGGGGAAAGAAGTTGAAAGTAAGTTAGAGTATTTAGAAGTTTGCCCAACTAATGTCTTTGATATAGAAAATAATAAGTTAATAACGGCAAGGCCTTTGGATTGTATCTTATGCATGCAATGTGTAGAAGCCAGTGGAGGAAAGATTAAAGTAGAACCAATAGAAGATTCATTTATTTTCGATGTTGAAAGTGTATCTGGATGGTCTGCAGAAGATTTAATATTGAAATCTATAGAAATTTTAGAAGAAAAGCTGAAAACATTCTTAAAAGAAATCAAAAAATTTAAAATTTAATAATCAAAGAAAACTCATATCTATATCGGTGGGGTCGCCTAGCCTGGTCAATGGCGCGAGAGGGATATAAGAGATTTGCAAATTCCCTCGCGACGCTTAAGTACTAGGCTTAAGCTCAGAAACCAGATGAAGAAACCTCGTGGCTTAGTGCCTTCGTGGGTTCAAATCCCACCCCCACCACCATTGCTATTAAAAATCTCCAACCAAAATTCTCGAAAATTTATATACCAATAAAAGTATGGTGAACAAAGTTATAATCATGGCTCTCCCAGGTGTTTGTGCATCTTGTGGTAGAAGTGCTGCTGGTTTATTCACGTGCCATGTTTGCAGATTAAGAGTATGCCCAAATTGTGTTATAGAGAAAACTACTTTTTGCAAAATTTGTAAAGGAGTTAAAAATTTCTAAAAAATTTTTAAAACTTCATCAAGCTTTCTACTAATTTTCTTGTGGCTTCCTGAGATTCCTCGTCCGTTGGTTTTATAATTTCAGTGACTAATCTTTCAATTTCTCTTTTTTTTGCTGCTTCCCCAATCTCTACTATTGATTTGAAAGGTGCTATAACTTTTGCTTGAGTCGCTTTCATTTCATTTATTTCTTTTTGCATTTCTAACAATGCTGTCCATAACTGAGCAACTTTAACATCTTCTGCTTTTTCATATGCGCAATGATGTTTTTTAGCTCTTTCTATGATTTGTAATAATAATTCCTTATCTTCTGGATGCAAACAGTTTTTCCAGTCTTCCTCTTTCATTTTCATCTATTTTTTAATGAAGAGTAAAATTTAAATGTTTAATTGCAAAGATTTTTAAGCTGATATTATGAAAACTGGCGATTTTATTTACATAGACTATGTAGGTAGAGTAAAAGATACTGGAGAAATTTTTGATTTAACAATAGAGGAAGTAGCAAGAAAAGAAGGTGTATTTAATCCTAATATAAAGTATAAGCCTGTGCCAATCGTTGTAGATGCAGGATTTGTAATTAAAGGTTTGGATGAAGCTTTAAAAGAAATGAAAGTTGGTGAGAAAAAAACTATAGAAATTCCTCCTGAAAAGGCCTTCGGCGAGAGGGATGAAAATTTGATAAGGCTTATACCTCTTTCACTATTCAAAGAAAAAAATATTGATTCTACACCAGGTAGTTATGTGATGATTAATAATATAAGAGGTAGGATAATAAGCAATGATGGCGGTAGAGTAAAAGTTGATTTTAATCATCCTTTGGCTGGCAAAAAATTGCAATATGATGTGGAAATAAAGAAAGAAATAATTGATATTTCAGAGAAGATTAAAGCTATTATCTATTATTTTTCTGGAATAGAATTTGATGAAATTTTGGTGGAAATTAAGGGAAAAATTGTAGAAATAAAGTTTGATAAGAAAATTTCCCTCAATTTAAATTTAGAAAGTAAAATAGCTGACGAAATTAAAAAATGGATTAAAGATGTTGAAAAGGTAAGATTTGTGTCTGAGTATTAAAAACTTTTATCTTTAAAATTGAAATTATATCATAGGTTTCTTATGGGAATAAAACAATTAATTGAAAAGCAATCAGGAAAATTTACAGATGTTGACGAAGAAATTAGGGCAATTCTGGAAAAAAGAAAAACGAAAATAAAGGTTGTGGGTTGTGGTGGTGCAGGAAATAACACAATTACAAGATTGATGCAAGTTGGTATTGTTGGAGCTGAAACCATAGCAATAAATACAGACGCTCAAGACTTGCTTTATACTGATGCTGATAAAAAAGTTTTGATTGGTAGAGAGCTTACTGGTGGATTGGGAGCTGGATCCGACCCAAAAATAGGAATGGAGGCTGCAAGAGAAAATAAGGAGGATATTAAGAAAGCCCTACAAGGGGCTGATATGGTTTTTCTTACTTGCGGTTTGGGTGGCGGATGCCTAAGAGGCAGTTCTTTAATATACACCAATCCTCATGGACCTGTAAGGATAGATTCGATAAAACCTAATTCCTTTGTGTATTCTCTTGAAGGAGATAAGCTTGTGAAAAAACGTGTTATTGCTGCTATGAAAACTGGAGTCAAAAGAGTATTTGAAATTAAAACAAACAATAACACATTAGTTGCTTCTTACGATCATCCTTTCTTAAAAGTAGTGCCAGAGAAAACAGATTATCGAGGTAGATTTCATAGATTTAGTTTCGAGTGGGTAGGAGCAGAGTCTTTGAAACCAGGCGATTTGGTTGTTATTTTGAGAAAGGTACCAGAAAGTACAGAAACTATACTCGATGATAATTTCATTGCAACAAAAAACTTTTGTAGACTGTTTGGATTTTTATTAGGTAACGGATGGGTATCAAAAAGTAAAGGCATTTGGGCAATTCATTTTTCACCTTCACAATATGAAGAATTGAATAAAAAATACATATCGCTTATAAAAGAAGTTTTTGGCCTTGAAATGAAAAGAGGTACTAATTGGTATTATGCACATTCTAAACGAGTTTGTGAACTTTTATGGAAACTGGGATTAGATAAACATGCCAAAGAAAAAGAAATCCCTTCATGGGTATTTGAATTACCCGATTCTCATAAAAAAGAATTTATTCTTGGTCTTGCTGATGCAGATGGTTATTATTATAAAAGAACAAAAGCAAATGGAAAAGAGCATATTCAACTTAGATTTGAAATGAGTAGCGAAAAGCTTATTCGGCAATTGAAAGTTTTGTGCGATTACCTTGGACTAAGAACAAGTAATGTGTTATCAAGAAAGAGAGAAGTAAAACCACCTCATTCTAAACAAAAGCTAAAATTCACTTCTTGGGAGCTGAGAATTTATAAACTATATCAACTTAACGAATCCTTAGAAAAGTCAAGAGAGCGAAAAGGCATAGGATTCCTATGCGGATACAGGGGACCTACTAATTCTGAATTCTTTAAAAACTTTGGTTTTGCAAGAATCAAGTCTGTCAAATACTTAGGCGAAGAAGAAGTTTATGATATAACTGTAGAAGGTAGCCATAATTTTGTTGCAGAAGGTTTTCTTGTACATAACACGGGTTCAGGTTCTATTCCAGTAGTAGCGGAAATTGCAAAAAAATTGGGAGCTTTGACAGTAGCTGTTGTTACATTGCCATTTAGCATGGAAGGAAGACATAGAATAGAAAACGCGAGATTTGGTTTAGAGAATCTGGAAAATTTAGTAGATACTTTAATCGTTATACCCAATGATAAGCTATTGGAAGTTGTGCCCGATGTTTCTCTAGCTACTGCTTTTAAAGTTTGTGATGAAATTTTAGTTAACGCAGTGAAAGGAATAACTGAACTCGTTACTAGGCCTGGCTTAGTTAATTTAGATTTTGCTGATGTTAAAGCTGTTATGAGCCAAGGAGGCTTGGCCATGATTGGTATGGGGGAGAGTGATACAGAAAACAGAGCAGTAGAATCTGTAGAAAAAGCTTTAAACAATCCGCTGATAACAGTAGAAATAGAGGGAGCGAAGGGGGCATTGGTGAATGTAAGTGGTGGGCCCGATATAACGATAAAAGAAGCTCAGAAAATAGTTGAAATGGTTTCTAGTAGATTGTCCGAAGATGCAAAGGTAATTTGGGGTGCTGTTGTAGATAAATCTTTAGGGGATAGCATTAGAACATTGGTAATTGTAACTGGAGTTAAATCTCCACAAATCTTCGGACCAGAAAGACCATGGTCAAAAGAAAAGAAAAAAGATGTAGAAAAAATTTTAGGTATAGAATTTTTAGAGTAATTTTTGTGATACAATGAAATTTAATATAAAAGAGTTTTTAGAGAAATATAAAAGAGTTTTGATAGTTGCCAAGAGGCCGGATAAAGAAGAATTGCTATTAACCATAAAAATTTGCCTTATAGGTATGGGTATAATTGGTTTCATCGGATTTTTAATTTATATGATATCAATTCTATTCATCGGGTGAAAAACTTGATATATACTGTAAAGACTGTTGTCGGAAGGGAAAATATAGTATTGGATATTATTGCGTCTAAAGCTAAAGCTGAAGGATTTAATATTAAAGCTTTGATCCATCCAGAAGAAATTAAAGGCTACATTTTTGTAGAGGGAGATATTAAAGATATAGAGAAATCAATACAATTAATTCCCCATGTAAGAGGCTTAATAAAAAAACCTGTTGAAGTTAGTGAAATCCAAAAATTTTTACAACCTAAACAAGTAGAAGTTGAAATAAATATTGGGGATTTAATTGAAGTTATAGGCGGACCTTTTAAAGGAATGAAAGGAAAGGTTACTAGATATGATAAGATAAAAAGAGAAGTTACCATAGAACCTTTAGAAGTTGCTGTACCAATACCAGTAACCATAAGTGTAGAATTTATAAAAGTTTTAGAAAAGGTTAGCAAATAATTATGCGAGAAACAGTTGCCTCGCTTATAAAAAAGGAATTGGGTATTGAAGTAGCAAAAATTTCTCAAGAAGACAAAGCCAAAGGAATCACATCCATAGGAAACTTAAAAATGGAGCAAGTAGTAAAAATAGCTAAACAAAAATTAAATGATATGTTAACAAAAGATTTAAGAAAAGCCATAAAGGAAGTTTTAGGCACTGCAAATTCTATGGAAGGAATTTTAGTAGAAGGTAAGAGGCCGAAAGAGATCATAAAAGAAGTGAATGAAGGAAAGTGGGATGATTTAATTTATTAAAGAATCCTTTTTTCCTCCAACACTATAGCTTCACACCCTGCATTCCTTATCATCAAAGCAATTTTAATTAATTCTTGTAAATTCTCTGATCTCCATGCGCTTGTTTGAATTTTTTCAGCTTTGATTTGCTCTAAAGCCCTGTGGACCTTTACCCTCAAAACATCTTTATTTTTTGGAATATCATAAATTAAAATTCCTGGCACAATTATTTTTAATTCCATTGCCTTTTTATATTTAACCTAGAATATAATTTTTAAAAGACCGCTTAGGCGGGAGGGTAAAATGGTTAACCCGAAGATATTAGAAGCAATAAAAGAATTGAGACAGAATTCTAAAAAGAGAAATTTTACCCAGAGCGTTGAGTTAATTGTAAATTTAAAAGAAATCGATATTAAAAAGCCTGAAGACAGATTTTCTGAGGATATAATTTTACCAAATGGTAGAGGAAAGGATGCAAAAGTTGTTATTTTCTCTGATGAAATAAAAGATTTAGGTTTGGATGTAGAAATCATCGATTCAGCAAAACTTCAAAGGATGAGTAAAAGGGAAGCAAAAAAGCTCGCTAGAGATGTGGATTTCTTTCTGGCAGAACCTAAATTAATGCCCACCATAGGAAAAGTTTTGGGTCAATATATTGGGCCAAGAGGTAAATTGCCAAAAATAATATCTGGCGATATTAAGGCAATGGTTGAAAACTACAAAAAATCAATCAAAATAAAAGTAAAGGATGCGCCTGTAGTTCAATGTTTAGTTGGGAATGAAAGTATGAGTGACGAAAAAATTGCTGAAAATATCGAAAGTGTTTTAAACTTTTTAGAAAATAAGTTGCCTAAAGGAAAAAGAAACATTAAAAAAATTCTAATTAAACTCACAATGGGCCAACCATTTGAAGTAAAGGTGTGAGGAATGAAGAAAAGTGAAAAAATCGAATTTGCTAAAAAATTGAAGGAAGATATGAAAAAGTATCAAACCATAGGAATAGCCAATCTGTTTAAATTTCCAACAAAAGCTTTACAAACTGTTAGGAGAGAACTAAAAGATGACTTGAAAATAAAAGTGGTGAAGAAATCTTTGATTCTAAGGGTATTAAATGAAATTAATGAAAAAGATTTGGAAAAAATAATAACAAATCAATTGGCCTTGATTTTTTCAAATGAAGATCCTTTTAAGCTCTTTGCTAAAATTAGTAAGATAAAAACGCAGATGTTTGCAAAGGAAGGAGATATAGCTGATGAGGATATTTTAATAAAAGCTGGTCCTACTGATTTAAATCCAGGCCCTGTTATAAGCGAGTTTGCAAAAGCTAAAATTCCGGCAGGTGTTGAAGGAGGTAAAATTGCAATAAAAAAAGATACAATAGTTGCAAAAAAAGGAGATAAAATTTCTAAAGAGTTGGCTTCTATACTAAGGAAATTAAAAATCAAACCTATAAAGAAAAGTTTAGAGATTGTTGGTATTTATTCAAATGGTCAGTTGTATAGTAAAGAAGCTTTAGATTTAGTTAATGAAGTCCCCATGTTGTTAATGCAGGCAAAACAAAAAGCATTAAATCTTTCTATTTTTATTTTATACCCAACAAAAGATAATATATCATTTTTGCTATCTAAGGCTTATAATTATGCCAAAATTTTAGAAGAAAAATTGGAGGTGTAAGTTGAATGGAATATATATATGCGACCCTCTTGCTGCACTCTGCAAAATTACCAATTACAGAAGAAAACATTAATAAAATTTTATCTTCAGTAGGTATAACACCAGACCCTGCAAAAGTAAAAGCTGTAGTGACAAGCCTAGAAAATGTAAATATGGATGAGATATTGCAGCAGGCAGCAGTAGCAGTAGCCGCACCAACCAAAACAGAAGAAAAGAAGAAGGAGGAGAAGGAGGAAGAAGGTAAGAAAGCTGAAGAAGCTGCAGCGGGTCATTTAACTTTAGTTATGGGAAGTTAAACCCGAATCTCAGCTTTATTTGGCTGATGATGCCTTCTATCCCCAACTTATTTAGAAGTATCTATAAAATTAATAAATTACTAAAAATGTTGATAAAAAATGGAAAAAATAATAGAATTGGCCAATCAGATAAAAGATGAAAATTTAAGAAAAAAGGTAATAGAATTTATAAAAAATCCTACTCTAAGCCATAAAGATTTCAAAAAATACCCAAGAACAGAAATGAAAGATGTTAAAACTCTTTTTTCAGTAGGTAGAGTTACTGCAGAAAGAGATTTGTTGAATCATACTATAACTGTAACTGAAACTTGTATTGCTATAGCTGATATACTTCAGAAAAATTACGGTATTCCTATAAACAAAGATTATTTAATAGCTGGTTCGTTGCTTCATGATATAATGAAAATGTTTGAATGGAAAAGTCAAGGAGAAGAAGTTGAGCATAGCGGTATAACTTTAGATCATTCTTTGTTAGCTGTCGCTGAATTTTATCATAGAGGATTTCCAGAGCAAGTCATCCATATGATTGCTTCCCATCTACAAGGCGAATCAGGACCTACACCGCCAAGAAATTTTGAAGCATTGATTTTGTATTATGTTGATACTTTACTTTCTTTAACAGAATTTCATTGGAATGTTATAAATAAACCAAAACCAAAATATCCTGTAATTCTTTTAGATGAAGAAACAATTAAAAAACTTGGTGAAAAGACTGAAGAGAGAGAAGAAAAATGAATTCCTATTGGCAAAAAATTTTATTGAATCAATAAAAAAAGATGAAAAAATTTTAATAATACATGATAAAGATTTGGACGGAATTTGTTCTGGTATAATTTTAATCAAAACTTTAGAAAAAATTGGAATTGGAAAAATTTATTCAAGACCTTTATCTATAAGGGATATTTTAGAAAAAAATGAACTAGAAAAATTAAATTTTAAAAAATTTTCAAAAATCATTGTATTAGATTTAGCTATTTATCAAGCACAAAAAAATTCAAAATTTTTTGAAAAAGATATTTTAATCATAGATCATCATCCTATTTTTCCTAAATTAAAAAATAAAAGAATTGTTTTGCTAAATCCAAGAAAAAAACACCCAGAAATTTATCAACCTACTTCTTACATAACTTACAAATTTTGCTCCGCTTTAACATATATTAAAGATTTAGAATGGTTGGCTGTATTGGGAACTATTGCTGACTATGGTTATGAGGATTGTAAAGATCTTTTAAAAAAATATGTTAGGATAAAAAAGAAAGATTGCCTTTGGAGAACAAAATTTGGAAAATCTGCAAATCTACTTTCGGCATATATTTCAATTTTTGGGGAAAAAAAAGCTTTTGATTTTCTAAAAAAATGTGAAAATATAAATGAAATTTTGAAAAATGAAAAATTAAAAGCTACATTTGAAAAATATAAAAAATTAATTAAAATAAAAGAGGAGGAGTTTTGGAAAAATGCAGAAATTTTCCCCGAACTCAATTTAATTTTCGCA
This sequence comes from Candidatus Aenigmatarchaeota archaeon, assembly GCA_038998625.1. GTDB lineage: Archaea > Aenigmatarchaeota > Aenigmatarchaeia > CG10238-14 > SCSR01 > JAWADS01. The sequence goes on from JAWADS010000004.1 coordinate 26,791, forward strand.
ATAATTTCTAAAAAGAAAGAAATAAGTGGAAGTGTAATTGCAAGTAAAGTTTCCACAAAAAATCCTGATAAAATTATTATATTGCTTGAAAAGAGTGATGGATATTTTAAAATTCATGGTAGAAATCAAAGTGGAAGAATTCATATGGGAAATTTATTGAGATATTCCACTTTAAGTAGAGGTGGCGGGCATAGAGAAGCTGGAGGGGCAAGCATTAATGTAAAAGATTTAGAATCTTTTAAAAAAAGGTTTATCAATAAGCTAAAAAGAAATAAGGTAAAAATCTGACCAAAATTGGCTATTTATCGCTTAAAAAGGAAAAATAGGTTTATATTTTTATTTTAAATTCTTATAAAGTATTCTTCTAGATTAAAATAGGAAATGACCTCCTGGGAAAACTAGGTATGTATTAATCTTTAAAATTTTTTAAGATTGATATGCAATGTTTTAGATGCAAATCTGTTAGGCTAATTAAATTTATAGATGGTTTTGGTCAAAGAAGGTTGTTTTGTAGAAATTGTTGGAATAGTTTCCTAGAAAATTCTATAAGTTTTGAGAATCAAAAAAGATTGCTAGATTTCAAAACTTTTAGGGATGAATTGAAGATGGGATGAAAAATGGATATAATAGCCAAAATTGAAATGACATTGTTTAATGATAGGGATGTTAAGAAGTTTCAAATAAGTTTTATGAAAGGTGGTCGTATCTTCGGATTTATAAAGCCGGTAAAGGGTTAAGAAGCTTTTAAATTTTTGCTTTTTAAAAAGGAGAGGAAGCTGCTAATCCTTCCCCTCTCCTTCTTTTTTGATCAAATTAAAACAAAAGATTTTTAACACAACAGCATTATTGTGTTTTTTATCTGTTTTTTATCTTTTGCGAAATAAAGAAGAGAAGCTACTCTTTTTCATTTTTATATTATTTTAGACCTTAAAACCACAAAAAGATGAGCCTTCTCGTAAGGATCCAATTCTACTTTATCTAAAACTTCAAAATTTTGAGAAAGTTCTTGCAGACATTCTTTATAAACTTGCTTTGGAGGTTTTGTAACATCTATACTTTGACTTTTTATAGCTATTATCGCGAAACCATTAGGTTTCAAAAATTTCTTTGCATTTCTCTCAAGGATTTTTATTTGATCTACATCAGCTATATCTTCATAAAGTATATCCACTTTATCCACAACAACATTTTCGTAAGTTTCGGGCATTCTAGCATCGGCTAGGATTGGTATAATATTTCCCCTTTTTTCACAAACTGGTATAGCCTCCCTTAGACTTCTTTCAGAAATTTCCACCCCATATATAAGACCTTCTTTACCCACAATATCACTAAAGAAACTAGCTGTTTTTGCCTCAGCCAAACCCAAATAGAGAACGGTATGATTTTTTTTCAAAGGAAATGTTTTTAATCGCTTTTTAAAGGCTGCAGATGGTTTTGAGGTCCAACAATCCCAAATTCTGTATTCTACATTATCTAGAACAATTAAATCTTCATTCGAGCTTTTGAAACCTGGAACTAAATTAATAGTAGCGAACTTACCATCAATTTTATAGACGCCCTCAAATTTATAGGGTGTTGCAGTAACCATAAGGAACACTTCAATAATTTTAAAAAATTATTTAGAACTTAAGATCTCTTTAACTTTTTCATCTAACTCCTTTCTCAGCTCTTGGGCTTTATTTTCTTTAGAGAAATAATCTATTTTCACAGCAATAGAAAGTTTTGAAGCTAAAGCTCTTGCAACTTTTCCTCTAAATTCTTCGGGAGAGTTTCTAACTAATGGATGAGAAAATAATATTCCATATTTAGGACTTTTGCCCTTACCTTTCAAAAATCTGAAAAGAGCTTTTTCACTACCTAATAATTGAATAGTAGAAGAAGGTAATTTCGCTAATTTTTCCAAACCACCAGCCTTTGCTATAAATTTTGCTGTCAATATGGGGCCAGCTAATTCGGTAAAGTTGGGTGCTATTTCTTTAAGCAAACTTTCTAAATACTTCAAAAATCTTTCTTTGAGTTTATATAATTCTAATATTTGTTTAGCCAAAGCTTGAACTTCCTTAATATCCTCTTCCCTAAATTCCATACCCATACTTTTGTTTTTAAATGGTGCTAACTTTTGATCTTCTATTTTTTCGCGACTTCCAAATTTTTCCACTATACCTGCAAATTTCTCATGATCTGAAATTATTCTATCCATTTCTGGAAAATGTAGACCATACCATTCCCTCAACCTTTCGACAAAAATATTTATACTCTTGTCTATCTCCTCTATGGCGCCATTCAGTTGAATAACAATCTTGTCTTTAGAAACAGCCTTCTTAATTTCAGCCTTTGTTAACTCAATGACAACTTGAGATAAAAATTTATTAAAATCAGTAGCATCCTTAAAAATTTTTTGATCTAAAAAAATTTCCCTCAAATGAGTTTTTACATAATCATAAAGGGGATTTTTAGAATCAACCTTTTCAACAATATAATTTTTCTTTCTCAATTGATCTATTACTTCCTTTTCTTCTTCTATTAAATCTTGTTGTGATAATTGATATTTTTCTGCGGCCTGAGAAGGATCTTTAGAAAAAGGTTTAACTAAAATTACTCTCTTATTCTCATCTATAGCAATAATGCCAATCAAAGTTGTGATAATAAAAGCTTGCATAGTTTTTATTAACCCTTTAAATTTAATATCATTTAATGGATTATGTAACCAATGAAATTTTAAAGAAAGTTTATCCCAAAAAAGATGAATGGAGTCATAAAGGAGATTATGGTAGACTTCTAGTTGTTGCTGGTAGCAAATGGATGACTGGTGCTCCAGTTTTAATAGGATTAGCTGCTTTAAGAGGGGGTTGTGATGTAATTTATTTTATCGGACCTGAGAGATCGATGGAAGTTGTTGCAAAGACTTATCCTAGCTTTATTAGCCATCCTTTAAAAGGAGATTTCCTAGAAGAAAAGCACATAGAAGAGATTTTAGATTTTGCTTTTGAAATGCGAATTACAGGATTAGCTATAGGTCCAGGATTATATAGAAAAGATAAAACAAAAAAAGCAATTGTTAAAATTGTTCAAAATCTTGATTGTCCCATGGTAATTGATGCCGACGCAATTCGCGCAATTAGCATAGCAAAAAATATTTTGAAAAATAAAAATGTTGTATTAACTCCCCATGAAAATGAATTTTATGAATTAACAGGCGTTCATTTAGATACATATCTGGAAAAAAGGGCTAACAAAGTAAAAGAAGAAACTTATAAATTAAATTGCGATGAAAAGGGAATTTGCCCCCTTGTACCAAATGTTGTAATGGTTGTTAAAGGACATGTTGACATAATTTCCAATGGAAGGGAGGTTGTGCTAAATAAAAAACAATTTGGTGTTTACGCAACTAAAGGAGGTTTTGGAGACACTTTAACGGGAATTTGTGCAGCATTTCTATCAAGAAGAAAAAATAAATTAGATCTTTTTACTGCAGCTCAGGCAGCTACCTTTATAAATGGTAAAGCTATAGATTTAGCTTATAAGAAATATGGAAAAGGTATAGGACCATTAGATTTAATTGAAACCATCCCATTAGTTATTTCTAGTAAATAGAAAATGGGATAAAAATGATGGAATACTTGGTTCCCATAGGAATTCTTGTGATTTTTATAGGATTTATTCTAATTTTAATTGGCGCCATCTTTGCGTCGAGCAAAGGAAAAACAGATTTTGCTGTGGTAGGCCTAATCGGGCCTTTACCTTTTGGTATTGCTTCAAGGGAAGATTTATTAAAATTTGGGATAATAATTACTTTAATATTATTCGCAATATTCATATTGATTAGCAGAAGTTTGTGATTTTATGCCAGCTAATTTAATCATTACAATGTTTCTAACATTATTTTTGTTATTCGGATTTCTTTTTGCAATTTTGGCTGCCATAGGTTATTATATTGGACTATCTGGTTATTTAATAGTTGCTATAGCTATATTCCTTGTTTTTATCCAGTGGTTAATTGGCCCGAACATAATTTGGTGGACTACTAACATGAGACCCTTGGAAAAAAATGAATATCCTTGGATTTGGGAAACTGTTGAAGAAATTTCCAAAAAGCATAAAGTACCTATGCCGAAAAAAATTGCACTGGTTAGAAGTGGTGCTCCTAATGCTTTCGTTTTCGGAAGGACTCCTAGATCTGCAACCCTTGCTATAACACAAGGCTTGTTGAACAACTTGACTAAAGAAGAAGTAAAGGCTGTAATTGGCCATGAAATGGGCCATATAAAACATAAAGATATGGTGGTCATGACTGTAGTGTCCGCTATACCAGTGATTGCCTATTTTATCGCAAGATTTTTAATATTCACAAGTGATAGTAAAAGGGAGAGGGGCGCTGCAGTATTAATAGGTTTAGGTGCATTTATTGTTTACTTCATCACAAACTTATTGGTTTTGGCCCTAAGCAGATTGAGAGAATATTATGCTGATAGATTTGGGGGATTAGCTACAAAACCTAAATTATTAGCTAATGCTTTAGCAAAAATAACTTATGGTTTATCATTGCATAAAGAAGATGTTAATCAAGCTGCCAGAGCCTTTTTCATTGCTGACCCTATTACTTCAAATTTTGAAATTTCCCACTTCTCTTCAGAATATTCGGACTTAAAAATTAGTGGAGAGGAAGTTAAAAAAGCTATGGAATGGGAAAAGAAAAATATCTATGCTAGAATAAGTGAAATCTTTAGGACTCATCCACTGAGTTTTAAGAGGATTCAAGCCCTACTGAAATTAGAAAAAGAATTAACTGAGAAAAAATAATTTTAAAACATGTTTAAATTTGGGGATTTGGTTTTATTAATTTCTAAGGATGAGAAATATTTGGTTGAGGTAAGAAACCAAAGGTTTAATGTAAAAAGCGGTTATATAGAGCTTTCAAAATTAAAAAACAAAAATTTTGGAGATAAGATCAAAACCCATTTGGGAAAAATCTTTCATATAGCTAGACCTAATCTTTCTGATATTATAGAAAATTTAAACAGAATGCAACAAATTATAACACCAAAAGATTTTGGAATGATTTTAGCTTACACTGGAATTGCCCCAGATAGTCTAATTCTAGATGCCGGAACTGGATCAGGATTTTTAGCTATTTCATTGGCTTATTATGCCAATAAAGGAAGAGTTATTACTTATGAAAAAGATAAAAGGGCAATAAAAGTTGCTAGGAAAAATATAAAATTGTCGAAATTAAAAAACATAAGGTTGAAAGTTAAGAACGTGAAAAAAGGTTTTGATGAAAAAAATGCAGATCTAATAACCTTAGATTTACAAAATCCTGAGAAAATTGTTCCATATGCCTATAAATCCTTAAAAATTGGAGGTTGGCTAGTGATATATTCGCCGACTGTAGAAGAGCTAATAAACAGTGTAAAAAAAATAAAAAACATAAAAGGTTTTTCTGAACCAAAAATTATGGAAAATATTGTTAGAATGTGGCAATCTGAAGTTACAACACGACCAAAAACAACAGGTTTATTACACACAGGATTTTTAATATTTACAAGAAAGGTGGAATAAAATGGGAAAAAAAGAAATGCAAAGAATTCCTGAAGAACCTTCTGGACCGGTGCCAGAAATCACACCAGAACTTATAAAAACAACTTATGAAGCTTTAGAAGCTTCTGGAATTCTTTTTTATTCTGAAGAAGGTGGGGTTTATGTCCCCACAGAGAGGGGTTGGAAATTATTAATGGAAATAAAACCTGTGAAGGAAGAAATAGAAGCTTATGGTCATCCTAGCATAAAAGCAACGAATTTGAAATTTTTAACAATAACCAAAGAAAACAAGGTTTTAGATGATAGTGTCATTGCAATTAGGGCAAATAAAAGTTGTAAAGAATTAAGCAAAGAAATAAGAGAAGCTTTGAAAGATGGGAAAAAGGTTCAGATAACTATTGAAGCTGATGGAATAAAAGAAGTGATAAGCGCATTTGGATCACCTGCATTAAAACTAACAGACAGCAAAAATATTGTTATAAGAAAGGATGATAAAATTGATGAAAAAACTTTGGCAATAATGGCGGACAAATCAGCAGATGAATTAAACCAAGAATTGATAAGAGAATTAAGAAAATCTGAAAATAGGGTAAAAATAATTTTGGAAGTTAAGTCATAGTATGGAAGTAGGTGATAAATGAAAAATTTCACTCTTGCTACAAAAAATTTTTATAGAGCATCTTTAATTGATGATAATTTGTTCGATGAAGGATTAAATTTTTATCTAATTTTGATGAAAAAGATACATGTATTGATTTTAAAAATTATTCCTAAAAATTTTATGGGGTCGTCGTCTAGCTTGGTTTAGGACACGAGCTTCGGGCGTTCGAAAGGTTTGCCGAAAAACCTGGGTTCAAATCCCAGCGGCCCCATCCAAAATTCAATGAAACTTATTGTGTTTAAACCTATGAATAAGTTGGTTTTAAAGTTAGTAAAGGTTAAGTTAAAATAATTTAACACTAATTTCCATAGCATCCTTGATATTTTTAAAAAATTCTAAAGGAACTTCTATGGTTTTACTCTTATACTTTCCAGAATTTCTCACATAATTAAGATAATCCTGCAAATGATACGCAAATATGCCAACATTATCAGCAATAACAATGCTGCCTTTTTTCAAATTTTTCTCAGCTAACTTAAGATAATTCAAATATTCTTCTTTTGCGGCATCAATAAATAAAAAATCAAATTTTTCTTTTAGTTTGGGGATAACTTCCAAAGCATCTCCAACAATAACTTTTATTTTATTTGATAGATTTGCATATTCTATATTTTTTCTTGCTATATCAGCATACTTAGGATCTATTTCAATAGTTACTACCTTTCCGTCTCTAGGCAACAATCTCGCCATAAGTATAGCAGAATATCCAAATAAAGCTCCAATTTCCAAAATTTTCTTTGGTAGATGCTTTTTGATTTCTCCCTCAATAATTTTTCCTTTTATTGGACCTATGGATGGAATAAATTGTTTTTCGCTTAACTTTTCAAGTATTCTGAGTACGTGTAAAGTTTTGTCCATAATCTATATCTTGATAAAAAATTTAACTTTTGAAATAATTAAACACCAAACTTCTCTAATGTGCTTTGCTTCTCTCTAAACTCTTTTGCTTTTTTTCCTTCCAATTGATCTTTAATTATCTTAGCAATAGTTGGTCCAACTATCTTTGATAAAATGTCTATTGGTATTTTTCTCAAATCATTCATAGTTTTAAGGCCTGCATCAAATAACTTTCTTGCCCTTATTCTTCCAACTTGCTCTAACCTAACTAAAGGAATTAATTCCTCTTTAACACCATACATTAAACGAATTCTAAGCTTTCTTATATCCTTCAAGATTTCTTTAAATCCTAATAGTAGGGCTAATTCTTGTAAGCAATAAATGAGCCAATCAGCAACTTCTAATCTTCCTCTTAGCTCTCCTGGTGCAACTCCATATTTTGTTAAGATTTTATCTTCACTTGCTTCATTTATCCAATCTTCTAACATTAAAGCTGTTTTAATTGATTTGAAAAATTCATCGAAATCTAAATCCCATTCTTCAGGAATTTTCTGAAGAAAAACTTTTTCCTTCATGGCCAAAATATTCTCAATTTCAGAGAACTCTCCAGTTCTAACTGATAGAAGGGGTTTGAATTCTAAAGTATTACAAATGGTCTGCAAATAGCTAAAAGATTCTGTTTCTTTATTCACAGCATTTTTTAGACATTCTACGAAATAATTTGCCGTTAAAGGATCGATATAGAGCTCCGAAACCCTTTTTCCCAATTTTGTTGCGGTTAGCTTCTCTTTATCTTTTTTTATAAACTCCCACTCTTCAAGCCTTTGCAATATCTCTTCTAATTTATCCTCTATCAACGAAATATTACCATATTGAAAAGCAAAAAAAGTTTTGGAAAAGAATTCATTAAGAGATTTTTTTGATTTCACCAATTCGCTAGCAATCAATGCTAAAGTATGCATTCGCAATATTGGCTCTAGCATCAACTTTGATGTGATTTCTTCGGGCTCACCTAAAATAAAATGATTTGTTAAATCTTTAGCATCCTCTTCTGTTTTAGATATAAGAATCGCTTCCCCAAATTCATCATATTGAGGCCTTCCTGCTCTGCCTATCATTTGTTTGTACTCTAAAACAGGAATATAAATCGTGCCGATGCCTGGATAATACCTTTTCGCATCCCTTATTATTACCCTAAAGGCAGGTAAGTTTACACCTAAAGCCAAAGTAGGTGTGGCAACTATAACTTTTATTAAACCATTCCTAAAATTTTCTTCAACAATTCTTTTTTGTGCACCTAGCAGACCGGCATGATGAAATGCTGCTCCTCTTTTAACACAATTAGCTAATCTTTTGCATTGTTGAGTTGGATTTTCAAGAACATTTAAGATTGCATCGGAAATCTTCGTTAACTCTCTTTCTTCACTTCTTTTAAGATAAGACTTAACTAGTTTCGACAATTTTTCAGCTAAAGCTTCTGCCCCCTTTCTAGTTGAAACAAAAAATAAACATTGTTTATTCATTTGTAATGTGTTTTGAACAATTCCTGCATCAATTTCTAAATTTGATAATTCATAACCTTTCCTTCCATAAAACTGAATTTTAGAATTATAAGCTATGCCCTCAAAAAGTTTCACTGGCCTAAAATCGCTCATATAAAAAGAAGCATTTAACCAATTAGCTAATTCATTTACATTTCGAATAGTTGCACTTAATCCCAATATCTGAGCTTGAGGAATGATTTTTCTCAGAAGTGCTAATAAAATTTCCAATGTTGGTCCTCTAGAAGGATCGTTTATTAAGTGAATCTCATCTGCAACAATCAATTTCACATCCTTAATCCAATTTGCGCCATGCCTTATCAAAGAATCACATTTCTCGTTTGTCATAATAATAATATCGTAATCGGCCAGCCAAGGATCGGCACTATCATAATCTGAAACAGAAATTGCCACTTTATATTTTCCTTCAAAAAATTTTTTATAATATTCAAATTTTTCATAAGCTAAAGCGACTAAGGGAACTAAATAAATTACTTTACATCTTTCTTTAGAAAGTTTTTTGATCATCGCCAATGTGGCTATTAATGTCTTCCCTCCAGCAGTAGGAACAGACAAAATCAAATTCCCTTTGTCCAACAATTTTTTTCTTACAATATCTGCTTGTGGTGGATAAAGGGTAAAAATTTTTTCTTCAGCGAATTTTTTAATAAAGGCTTCTTCTATATCAAATTTAGATAATTCTTCAATATTCATAAAATACAAAAAGGATTAACGAAAAATAAATTTTATTTAAAAATTTTTGACATTAGAATATTAGAATGATTTGCCTTGGCCTAGAACACACAGCACATACCTTTGGTGTTGGAATTATTACAGATAAGGGAAATATTCTAGCTAATGAAAAGGATATTTATAAACCTATTATAGGAAAAGGAATCGTTCCTACTGAAGCAGCCCAACATCATAAAAAAGTAAAGGAAAAAATTTTAAAAGCTGCCTTAAAAAAAGCAAATCTAGATTTAAAAGATGTGGATATCATTGCTTATTCTGCAGGTCCAGGTTTGCCTCCCTGCCTTTTAGTAGGAGCAAATTTTGCAGAAGAGCTTACAAAGAAATATGAAAAACCTTTAGTCTTAGTAAACCATGCTGTGGCTCATTTGGAAATTGGTCGTTTAACTACAAAAACCAAAGATCCGGTTTATGTATATCTCTCTGGTGGGAACACTCAGATAATTGCTTTTATAGGAAACAGATATAGAATTTTTGGCGAAACGCAAGATATTCCAATAGGAAATTGTTTAGATGTGGTGGCAAGAAAAATGAATTTGCCTATGCCTGGTGGCCCGGAAATAGAAAAATTGGCTAAAGGAGGAAAATATGTAGAATTGCCCTATGTTGTTAAAGGAATGGATTTATCTTTTAGCGGTATACAAACCGCGGCAATAAAATTGATAGAAAAAGGTGTTCCGAAAGAAGACGTTGCCTATTCTTTACAAGAAACTTGTTTTTCTATGCTTACTGAAGTTACAGAAAGAGCTTTGGCCCATACTAAAAAAGAAGAAGTTTTGTTGGTGGGAGGAGTTGCGGCTAATAAAAGATTACAAGAAATGATAAAAGTGATGTGTGAAGAAAGGGGAGCTAAGTTTTTTGTTGTGCCGGAAGAATATTCTGGAGATCAGGGAGTAATGATAGCTTGGACGGGAATATTGGCTTATAAATCAGGATGGAAACCCGACTTTAAAGATAAAATTAAACCCAATTGGAGAATTGATCAAGTTTCAATTACTTGGATTTAAACTTGAATGCAAACTATTTTTTCTTTCTTTTCAACCAAGCGACTAGATTTATTACAATAAGTACCACAACAATAATCGGTGCAATAAAAGCGGTCCATAGAAGCAACCAAAGGTATTTTCCATGTATGGTAAAGGCTAAAATAAATGGACCTGCCAACAAGAAAATTAATATAGCGATTAAAACTAAATTTATTATTTTAAGACTTGACATTGTTGATCGATATACTTTTTAAGCAAAAAATTTTGAATTAAATTAACTCATTCTCGCTAACTATTACGAAGTCGCCAACAGATTTTACAGCACTGAAGGGAATTAAGTATCTCCCTTTTTCATCCGTCTTGAGATTCAATTCAATCAAATGCTTTGTTGCCTGGTCCACAATTAGATTTAACAATTCTCCGCTTTCAGTAACAAAATCGATATTTGATACGACCCCAAATTTTCTTCCTGTTTCTTCACTAATAACTTGTTTGCCCATTATATCACCAGCTCTTATTCTAGTTTCTGCCATAAACATCACCATATAATATTTTGTATTTATGAATTTAAAATCTTTTCATGAGGGTCTTTATTGGAATTTTTGTGCCAGATGATTTAAAGGAAAAAATATTAGATTTACAGAATCAAATAAAAAATTTGCCGCTAGAAGTAAAAATGGTTGAGGCGGAAAACCTTCATATAACTTTGTCATTTTTAGGCGAAATTTCTGAAGAAAAAATAATGTTAATAAAAGATAAATTAGATCAAATCACAAAAAAACATAAAAAATTTGAAGCAAATATTAATGGAATAAAATTAATCCCAAATCAAAATTACATTCGAGTAATAGCTTTGGATGTTATTAGCAATGAGCTAAATAGAATTAGTCATGAAATTAAAGAAATTATTGGTGGGGATGTGAAACCGCCGCATTTAACTTTATGCCGTGTGAAGAATATCTCAGACAAAAGTAATACTGTTCGTCAATTATTAAAATTAGGGTTGAAAGAAGTTATAGAAATTAAATCCATTTGCATAATAAAAAGTGTGATTAAAAAGACGGGTCCGGAATATTCATCTTTATATGAAAGTAATTTAATTTAACTTATTCAAAACTTTTTTTCTGTTTAAAGATTTTATATAAAAATTAATTGAGTTTTCTTCATTTCTTAAAAATTTTATAAAATAAGCTAGCTCTTCTAATTTTGCGATTTTGAACGTAGATTTAAACAAACTTGAAAGAAAAATGACCTTTAAATGATGAGCTTCAAAATATTTTTTAAGAAAACTATACATTCTTCTCCCTTCCTTATCAAAATCTGTTAAAATAACTACTTCCTTAAATTTGCTTACAATATCATCAGCAATTTTTATTAAAGAATTCCCAGATATCGCAACAACATTTTCAAAACCTAATTCTAATAAAACTTTCTTATCTCTAATCCCTTCTACAATAACTGGTTTATCTTTATAGATATCTATTTCCTTCAGAAATTTTTGAATTTTTGTCTCACTCAACATATTCACTTAAAAAATTCTTTCTAATATATCTCTTTCAGTAATTATCCCAACTAAGTTTTTATTATCGTCAGTGACTAAAATGCCTCCCACATCCTTTTCAACCATTAACCTCAAGGCCTGAGAAACATCTTCATCACTTTTAATAGTAATTGGACTCCTTTTAACTAAAAAATCTATTGGCGCATGCAAATCTTCATATCGATACTCATGGGTTAAAATATAATTTATCAGGTCTGATGATGTAACAATTCCAACTAAATTCTTACCATCCATAACAGGCAACCTTCTATAATGGGAGTTGACAATGCTTTTTAAGCAATCGTAGATTGAAACTTTGTTAGAAATTATTAATGGTTTTCTTGTCATCACTTCTTCTATTTTTTCATTAAAAGGTATATTAATAAAATGTTTTACAATGTCTCTTTCATTTGCTATTCCCAATAAAAATTTTTTATTTTCATCTTCAACTATAGGTGCTCCGCCTCGCCTAGATATTTTGAGTTTTTGGAGGGCTTGCTCCAAAGTTTCATCTTTACGGAAAAAAATAACCTCTCTAATCATTATGGACTTTATACTTTCATTAAAATTCTGCTGTCTCAAAAAAGCATCTAATATATCCATGGTAGTCACTATTCCTGTTAATTCATTCTTCTTGTTTGTTATAGGAATTCTTCTATGACCGGATAAAATTATTTTCTTAACCACTTCTTTAATAGAAACATTTTCATTGGCAAAAGTTGGATTTAGATTAGCAATTTTAATAATTTTATCTTCCCTCTTCAATCCAGAAACTTCTAGATTTACGCTCATCTTTCGGCCACTAAATCTTCTCTACAAGTTTCACAAAGCCATTGATCATTAACATATTTTAAATCGTCCGAATAACTATCACAATTATCACAAATTCCAGAAGTTACTGCTTCTTTAATTGTTGGTACTTCTTCCCTCATTTTTAATCTGTATTCTAACAATTCTACCAACTCTGGAACAGTAACGGCTATGTCAGTCATAGATAGCATTCCGACCAATTTACCATTTTCAGTAATAACTGGCAACCTCTTTATATTATTCTTTTTCAATTTCTTTGCAGCCTCATAACAAGTCTCCTCAGGAGTAGTAGTTACTAAAGGTTTCGACATAACAGCGCTGACTTTTGTTTTAGCTGGATTTTTCCCTTTTGAAACAACCCTTCTAATTATATCTGTGTCTGTAAGAATACCAACTGGCTTACCTTTTCTTGTTATAACAACAGAGCCCACATTTTTCTTGTCCATTAGCACAGCAGCTTCTTTAACAGTCTTGTTTATATCAATCGTTTGAACTGGTTTTGTCATTATTTCTTTTACATATATTTTTGCAGGGGTTTCCAAAAAAATCACCTAATAATATTTATATTTTTAATATTTAACTAAAAAATCTTTTAGTGCCATACCATCAGTTATTTTTATAACTTTTTTCGGCTTGACAACACGAATTCTTCCATAACCAAAATCTACTATAATAAAGAAAGGAAAACCAGCCAATTTTTTTGAAGAATAGCCATAATAATAAAAGTTTTTCTTACGAGTTGATTTAATTTGAAATAAAAAACATTTGCCGTTTTTTAAACAAACTAAATCTGCTTCTCCTAAACTTCCCCCTGCTCTAACAACAAGCCAATTGTTGGCTTCTAAAATTTTCCTTATTTTTCTCTCAACCATATAACCTTTTCTTTTAGTGCCCATATATTTGTATTTGGCCCCTCCAAAAATTAAAAAGGAGATGTAAATGAATTTGTTGATAATATCGGATATCCACAATGATATAGAAAATTTGTTAACTTACTTAGATAAAATAGCTTTGTTAGATTTTGATGTAATAATTTGCCCTGGAGACCTAACAGATATTATTATACCAAAAGGATTTTCTCGAACTGAAATCGCAAAAATTATTATCAATGAATTAAAGATACTGAAGAAGCCATTACTTATGGTTCCAGGAAATATGGATGCGGAAATTATTTCCTTATTGGAGGAGGAAGATATAAGCCTTCATGGAAGAGGAAAGGTAATAAACAATGTAGGTTTTTATGGATATGGTGGGGCAAAAACTCCTTTCAATACGCCTTTAGAAGTTACAGAAGAAGAATTAAAAAAAGGTTTAGAAAAAGCTTACAATGAAGTTAAAAATAGTGAAATAAAAGTTCAGGTTACACATATGCCACCCATAGGAACAAATTTAGATAAAATTGTTTCTGGTGCCCATGTTGGGTCTCAAGCAATTAGAGATTTTATAGAAAAACATAAACCTGAAGTAGCAATATCTGCCCACATACATGAAGCTAAGGGAATTGACAGGTTAAATGACACGATTTTAATAAATTCTGGTAGATTTCCGGAGGGGAATTGTGGTTTAATTTCTTTAAAAAATGGAAAGGCTGAAGCAAAAATAATTAGTTTAATCTAACTTCTACAGAATACA